>JAEVZN010000437.1 GCA_023392205.1 Pseudomonadota bacterium | reverse complement strand
CGCGGTCTACGAGCTCGAACATTGGGGCGTGCCCTTCTCGCGCACCGAAGAGGGCAAGATCTACCAGCGGCCGTTCGGCGGCATGACGACGGACTACGGCAAGGGCACGGCGCAGCGTACCTGCGCGGCCGCGGACCGCACGGGCCACGCGATTCTGCATACGCTCTACGGCCAGGCGGTGCGCAACCAGACCAACTTTTTCATCGAATATTTCGCCCTCGACCTGATGATGAACGACGAGGGGCGCTGCATCGGCGTCGTCGCCCTCGACATGTCGACCGGCGAGATCCACCGCTTCCGCGCCCATATGACGATCCTCGCCACGGGCGGTTACGGACGCGCGTATTTCTCGGCCACCTCGGCCCATACCTGCACGGGCGACGGCAACGCGATGGTGCTGCGGGCCGGCCTGCCCCTGCAGGACATGGAGTTCGTGCAGTTCCATCCGACCGGCATCTACGGCGCCGGCTGTCTGATCACCGAAGGCGCCCGCGGCGAAGGCGGTTACCTGACGAACTCGGAAGGCGAGCGCTTCATGGAGCGTTATGCTCCGTCTGCGAAAGACCTTGCTTCTCGTGACGTCGTGTCCCGCGCGATGACCATGGAAATCCGCGCCGGCCGCGGTGTGGGCAAGAACAAGGACCACATCTACCTGCATCTCGATCACCTGGCGCCGGACGTTCTGCATGAACGCCTGCCGGGGATCTCGGAATCGGCGCGCATTTTCGCGGGCGTCGATCTGACCAAGGAGCCGATCCCGGTCCTGCCGACAGTGCATTATAACATGGGCGGCATCGCCACGAATTTCCACGGCGAAGTGCTGACCAAGACCGGCGGCGATCCCGATGCGGTGGTGCCCGGCCTGATGGCGATCGGCGAGGCTGCCTGCGTCTCGGTGCATGGCGCCAACCGGCTGGGTTCGAATTCACTGATCGATCTCGTGGTGTTCGGCCGGGCTGCGGCGCTCCGCTGCAGCGAAAACGTGGAGAAGAACGGCAAGCATGCCGAGCTGCCCGCAAACTCCGCCGACCTTGCGCTGTCGCGTCTCGACAAATTCCGGCATGCCAATGGCGGCACGCCGACCGCCGAATTGCGGCTGCGAATGCAGAAAGTCATGCAGGAAAATTGCGCGGTCTTCCGTACCGGCGAGACGCTCGAAGAAGGCCATAAGCTCATTCACGACGTCTATACCGGGATGCCGGACTTGCATGTCACCGATCGCTCGATGACCTGGAATTCCGATCTGGTCGAAACGCTCGAACTCGACAATCTGATCGCACAGGCCGTGGTCACGATGGATTCGGCGCGCAACCGCACCGAAAGCCGCGGCTCGCATGCGCGCGAGGATTTCCCCGATCGCGACGACAAGAACTGGATGAAACACACGCTTGCGTGGTTCGATCCCGCGACCGGCAAGATCACCATCGATTACCGGCCGGTGCATGCCTACACGATGACCAACGACATCGCCTATATCGAGCCAAAAGCCCGCGTCTACTAACTCGGAGCGTCGTGCCGACCGCCCGCGGCGGCACGGCGGAGCAAGAGAAGCAAAATGGTCGAACTCACGCTGCCCAAGAATTCGCGCGTTACCGAAGGCAAGACCTGGCCCGGCAAACCCGGCGCCAAAAACGAACGCGAATTCCGCGTCTATCGCTGGAATCCCGATGACGGCAACAATCCGCGTGTCGACACCTTCAAGGTCGATCTCGACGATTGTGGCCCGATGGTTCTCGATGCCCTGATCTGGATCAAGTCGAAGATCGACTCGACGCTGGCCTTCCGCCGCTCCTGCCGCGAAGGCGTCTGCGGCTCTTGCTCGATGAATATCGACGGTACCAACACTCTGGCCTGCACGCGCGGCATGGACGAGATCGACGGCGCGGTGAAGATCTATCCGTTGCCGCACATGCCGGTGATCAAGGATCTGGTGCCAGATCTCACCAATTTCTACGCGCAATATGCCTCGATCGAACCCTGGCTGAAGACCGAGACGCCGACCCCGCAGAAAGAATGGCGGCAGAGCGAGGGCGACCGCAAGCAGCTTGACGGCCTGTATGAGTGCATCCTGTGCGCCTGCTGCACGACATCATGCCCGAGCTATTGGTGGAACGGCGACCGTTATCTCGGTCCGGCCGCGTTGTTGCAGGCGGGGCGCTGGCTGAAGGATTCGCGCGACGAGGCAACAGGCGAGCGGCTCGATTTCCTAGAAGATCCGTTCCGCCTCTATCGCTGCCACACCATCCTGAACTGCTCGAAGGCCTGCCCGAAGGGTCTCAATCCGGCGAAGGAAATCGCCGAGATCAAGAAGATGATGGTCGAGCGGCAGGTTTAGGTCTGTCGCCTGTTCAATGCTGGTCTCGCCCCCGCTTTCGCGGGGCGAGACTTTCCTCATTCCCCCGCCCTTTGCTTCACGGCCGCGCCAAGCCCCAGCGCGTCGGCCATGATGCGGAACACGTCCGTATTGTCGAGCTGTCCGCGCACGGCTTCACTTCCGGGCCCTGCGGCAGTCAGGATGACATCCTCGGCCGAATGCACGCTTGAATTTGCCAGCCGCGGCAGATTGCCGAGCCGCAACACCGCGCCGGGCATATCCCGGTAGCGTTCGTTGGCTGCGAATGTACCGGGCTCCTTGCCCGGCATTGTCGGGATATTCGGATTGTCGAGACGCGGTCGGAAGGTCTCGTAGTGGTCCGGAAGGCTTGCCGAAAACATCGCGATGCGACGGCTGACATCGACGCGCGGCGGATAGCCCTCGGCATCTGCGGGTGGATAATTCGGAAACCCGGCCGCGCCATAGATCCGGATGCGTTCGCGCATCGGCAATGGCGGCTTGTCGTCACTCATGTCATCGTCGATGGTGCCAACGACACTGACCGGATGCGTGTGATCGCCAACCACCAGGATCAGTGTGTCGTCGCCACGCGCCAGGGCCCAGTCGCGCACGAGCTTGACCACATTGTCGAACATGATGGTGTCGTAGACCGCGCGTTCGGTATCGAGAAGATGCGCATACTTGTCGATCATCCCGGACTCGACCATCAGGAAAAAGCCGTTCGGCTTGCGTGACAACAAGTCCAGCGCTTTCGCCGTCATCTCGGTGAGGTCGGGCTGGTCGGGAAAGCGAGGGACGCTGCCGCGCTTGAGAAATTTGCGATCCAGAACGCCATCCATGTTCCCGTTATTGAACAGCCCGAGAAGCCGTTTCGTTTCGGGCGCGAGGGCGCGCAATTCCGTGGCGGTTGTGGCGAACGCATATCCGGCGTCCTTGAATTTCGCGATGTAATCCAGATCGTCGCGGCGGCGCGCGCCGGGTTGACCCTGCGGCAGGAAGTTCGCCGCACCGCCGCCCATCAGCACATCCGGCTGCGCCTCGAAAAAGGCCTGCGTGATATAGTCGTAGGTTCTGCGCAGCCGCGTATGCGCGATCATTGCCGCCGCCGTCGCGTCCTGGATC
>JAEVZN010000404.1 GCA_023392205.1 Pseudomonadota bacterium | reverse complement strand
GCATAACACGCCCGCACCCCGATCGGTCCGACAACACACGCATGACCCGCAAGACGTCCTCTTCCGCTCCTGCCGCCTGGGATTTCTGGATCGACCGTGGCGGCACCTTCACCGATATCGTCGGGCGCAAGCCGGATGGACATCTGGTCGCACACAAGCTGCTGTCGGAAAATCCCGAGGCCTATCGGGATGCGGCCGTGCAGGGCATTCGCGATCTTCTGGGACTGGCGGCGGGCCAACCGGTCCCGCCCGGCCGGATCGGCGCGGTCAAGATGGGGACGACGGTTGCGACCAACGCTCTGCTGGAGCGCAAGGGCGAGCGCACCCTGCTCATCACCACGCAAGGTTTCCGCGACGCGCTGAAGATCGGCTATCAGGCACGCCCGAAGATTTTCGCCCGCGAGATCGTCAAGCCGGACATGCTGTTCGAGCGGGTGATCGAGGTGGACGAACGCGTGCGCGCCGACGGCATTGTCGAATGCGCGCCCGATCTGGCGGCGATCGCGCCGGATTTGCAACGCGCTCATGATGACGGCATCCGCGCGGTGGCGATCGTGTTCATGCATGCCTATCGCTATCCCGAGCATGAGCGGCATGTGGCGGAGATGGCGCGGGAGATTTTCCCGCAGGTGTCGGTCAGCCACGAGGTCTCACCGCTGATCAAGTTTGTCGGCCGCGGCGACACGACGGTGGTGGATGCGTATCTGTCGCCGATTTTGCGGCGGTACGTGGAGCGGGTGGCGGGTGATCTCGAGCGCTCGCCCCATCCTTCGAGACGCGCCGTCGGCGCTACTCAGGATGAGGCTCCGAACCGCCCTCATCCTGAGGAGCCGGAGCGAAGCGAGGGCGTCTCGAAGGACGAGGGCGCCCCGAGGCTCATGTTCATGATGTCGTCGGGCGGCCTCACCGCCGCCGATCTGTTCCAGGGCAAGGACGCGATCCTGTCCGGCCCCGCGGGCGGCGTGGTGTCGATGGCCCAGACCGCGCGGGAGGCCGGATTCTCGCGCGTCATCGGATTCGACATGGGCGGCACCTCGACCGATGTGTCGCATTATGACGGCGAGTACGAGCGCGCCTTCGAGACCGAAGTCGCCGGCGTGCGCATGCGCGCACCGATGATGCGCATCCACACGGTCGCCGCGGGCGGCGGCTCGATCCTGCATTTCGACGGCGCGCGCTTTCGCGTGGGGCCGGATTCGGCGGGCGCCAATCCCGGACCGGCCTGCTATCGCCGTGGCGGTCCGCTGGCTGTCACCGACGCGAATGTGATGGTCGGAAAACTGCTCCCGGATTTCTTTCCGAAAATATTCGGACCCGCACAGGATCAGCCGCTCGATCATGAGGCCGTGCGCAACGCCTTTGCTGCATTGGCGACAGAGGTCGACGGCGGGAAAAAGCCCGAGGAAATCGCCGACGGTTTCATCAAGATCGCGGTCGAGAACATGGCCAATGCGATCAAGAAGATTTCCGTGCAGCGCGGCTACGATGTGACGCGCTATGCGCTCAATTGCTTCGGCGGCGCAGGCGGGCAGCATGCCTGCCTTGTGGCCGATGCGCTCGGCATGACCGATGTGCTGATCCATCCCTATTCATCGCTGCTCTCGGCATATGGCATGGGGCTCGCCGATATTCGCGCCACCCGCCAGCAGGCCATTGAGGAATCGCTCGGCGGCAAGGCGCTTAAGACACTGAGCCGGATTGGCAAGGTGCTCGGCAAGGCGGCGAAGGATGAAGTCGCCGGACAGGGCGTGAAGTCCCGCGACATCAAGGTGATCGTCCGCGCGCATATCCGCTATGCGGGGACCGACACCCCGCTGGTGGTGATGGCCGGAAGCATAGCGGCCATGACCCGCGCCTTTGAGAAGGCGCACAAGGCACAATTCGGCTTCATCGATCGCAACAAGGAATTGGTGCTCGAAGCCGTCTCGGTAGAAGCGATCGGCGGCGGCGCAAAATTCCGCGAGCGCAAGCTGAAGACGACGCGCGGAAAACTCCCCTCACCCGCCCGCCGTACCCGCTTCTTCTCCAACGGCAGATGGCACAAGGCCGCGGTTTTCACGCGCGATAAGCTCAAGCCCGGCCACAAGGTCAAGGGCCCCGCTATTGTCATTGAGCCACACCAGACCATTGTGGTCGAGCCCGGTTGGCAGGCGGCGCTGACGGCGAAGAACCATCTCGTCCTCAAACGCATCGCCAGACTGAAGCGGCAGAGCGCGGTCGGCACCAAAGCCGATCCGGTGATGCTGGAAGTGTTCAACAACCTGTTCATGTCGATTGCCGAACAGATGGGCGTCGCGCTGCAAAACACCGCCTATTCGGTCAATATCAAGGAGCGACTGGATTTCTCATGCGCGGTGTTTTCCGGCGACGGCGCGCTCGTCGCCAACGCACCGCATATGCCGGTGCATCTCGGTTCTATGGACCGTGCGGTCGAGACCATCATCCGCGAGAACAAGGGCAAGATCAGACCCGGCGATGTTTACGCGATCAACGCGCCCTATAACGGCGGCACGCATCTGCCGGATATCACCGTCTGTACGCCGGTGTTTGACGGTGCAAAGCGCAAGATTCTGTTCTGGGTCGCCTCGCGCGGGCACCACGCCGATGTCGGCGGCATTTCGCCGGGCTCCATGTCACCGAATGCAACCAATATCGAGGAGGAAGGCGTCTATCTCGACAATTTCAGGCTGGTCGATCGCGGCCGCTTCCGTGAGCAGGAGATTTACGCGGCGCTCACCGGCGCCAAATATCCCGCACGCAATCCGGTACAGAACGTCAACGACCTGAAGGCGCAGATCGCCGCCAACGAAAAGGGCGTGCGGGAACTCGCCAAGATGGTGGCGCAATTCTCGCTGCCAGTGGTGCAGGCCTACATGCAACACGTGCAGGACAATGCGGCCGAAAGCGTGCGGCGCGTGATCGACAGGCTGCACGATTCCGAGTTTTCCTACGAGATGGATCAGGGCACTTTCATTCGCGTGAAAATCACCGTCGACCGGAAGAAGCGCGAAGCGACCGTCGATTTCACCGGCACCTCACCGCAGCAGCCGTCCAATTTCAATGCGCCCGAACCCGGCACCCGCGCGGCCGTACTCTATGTGTGCCGCGTGATGGTCGACGACGATATCCCGATGAATGCGGGCTGCCTGCGGCCGATCAATATCGTCATCCCCGCACAGACGATGCTGACACCGGAATATCCAGCCGCCGTTGTCGCCGGCAATGTCGAGGTTTCGCAGGCGGTAACCAATTGCCTGTTCGGTGCACTCGGCGCGCTCTCTGCCGCGCAGGGCACGATGAACAATCTCAATTTCGGCAACGACCGCTATCAATATTACGAGACGATCTGTTCGGGATCGCCCGCGGGTCCGGGCTTCCACGGCACCGATGCCGTGCACACGCACATGTCCAATACCCGCCTCACCGATCCGGAAATCCTGGAATTCCGCTATCCGGTGCTGCTGGAGGATTTTCACATCCGCAAGGGCTCGGGCGGCAAGGGGAAATGGCATGCGGGCGATGGCATCCGCCGCACCATCCGCTTTCTCCAGCAGATGGAATGCACCATCCTGTCGGGCCACCGCCGCGTGCGGCCCTTCGGTCTGGAGGGTGGAGAGGCGGGGCAGGTCGGAGAAAACCGGGTGCGGCGCAAGGATGGCGGCTTCGAAATGCTCAAGGGCTGCGAGGCAACGATCATCGATGCGGGCGAGGCGATCGTCATCCAGTCGCCGACCGCTGGCGGCTACGGCCGCGCGGGCGATGACGGCTGATGCGTGTGCGAATGCCGTAAGCAGGCATTAACCCCGCCATCACACAAAACGACGGCTCCCATGGATCGTATTGCCGCAGCGTGAGATAATGCGATCATGTCCAGATACCTGACACAGCAACGGCTTCTTCCATTGCTCGTGGCCTTGGCCGCCATTGTGGGCGCGGCTCCGGCTTTCGCCGACAGCTACCCGGTTTCCGGCAAGTGGTCGTACGACATATCGGGCACCGGCCCGGCCAAGGATTGCGGCCCGCGCTACATGAGCTTCGACGGCGACCAGCGGCGCGACACCGGCGGTGGCGTCCCCGGCTATCGCAACTTCTCGGTCACCCAGACCGGTACATCCAGCTACGACATCACCGACCAGTTCGCGACCGGCCAGATCAATGCGCGCTCGACCTATACGCTGCGCATTCTCGACAAGGACCGGATCGAACTGAACCTGGCCGCCGGCCCGGTCATCCAGCTGCGCCGCTGCGAATAGCGACGTGAAGCCCTCGCCTGTCGGCCAAACGCTTTAACGCGCAGTCCCTAATAATCCGCAGGTCTTTTAGTGCGCAGGTCGTTTAGTGCGCAGGTCGTTTAGTGCGCAGGTCTTGGGCCGTCATCCTCGACCCAGTCATCATCGTCGTCGGCCACGAAATTGCGCACACCCGACTTCGCCTTGGACGCCTTCGGCTGGCTCTTGAGCGCGGAGCGGCTCCGGCCGATCGAACCTGTCACGCCGGCATCCGGCCGTCCCGCATAGCCGCGCTGTTTCGCAACGCGTGCGGCGACCACCTCGCCATCGACCGCATTCGGATTGCAGATGCGGCGGCCGCTTGCGCGCCGCATCAGATCGAAATGGAAATGGTCGTAGTGAAAGCGGTTCGACCCCGGCGCCAGTACGGTGTTGAATTGCTCGCAGGCCGCGCCCTGCACATCCCGCAGAAAGCCCTGCTCTTCCGGCGTGGCGCGCCACCCGTTCTTGACGGTGATGCGGCGTCCGTCGGCCAGCACGAAGGCGGAAATATCCAGCGCATTGCCGAAGGCATGTTCGGAGATTCTGGCACCCGGCTGCGCATTCATCCCGCGGCAGGAATAGGCGGAGATCTGCCGGATCTCGGTGACCGGCTGGCGGAACCAGCGTTGCGCCGCAGGCTGCACCGAATCCAGAATCCAGCGGTCCAGTGCCGACACCATCGGGCAGGCAAGCGTTGCGGCGGGCTTGATGGCGACCGGGCCCATGGCGGCAATCGCATTGCTTTGACCAAGCGGCACCGGCGCTGCCGGATGGCGCATGGACGCAACCGGTTGCGGCATGCCGCGCAGCGGCGGACCTGAAACCACCCGCGGTGCCGGGCGGCGTATGTTGGGCGCGGCTTCCGTCTCGAAATCCACCTCGACGTCGTCGATGGGCGGCGGGGTATCGAAGACCGAGGGCCGCCGCGCGGTAGCGGAGGCCGGCGCACGCAGAT
>JAEVZN010000403.1 GCA_023392205.1 Pseudomonadota bacterium | reverse complement strand
CCCGCCGGGGATCAGAGCGGCGTTATGCGGGTGGCGCGGCACGCCATAGGGCGAGCGCACGCCGACAAGTCCGGTGGCGAATTGATCGAGATTGGTCTTGCCGATCACGATGGCGCCAGCGGCGCGTAACCGCGCCACGGCGGTGGCATCCCGGTCGGGTGTATAGGAAAAAGCCGGGCAGGCGGCCGTGGTCGGCAGGCCCGCGACATCGATATTGTCCTTCACCGCCAGCGGCACGCCGTAAAGCGGCTTGCCCTCCGGACCTGCCATTGCCAGCGCGCGCGCTTCGTCGCGCACCGCCGCTTCGTCGCGAAGCGCAATGAAGACCGCCGGATCGTCCAGCGCGCGGATGCGATCATAGGTGCGGGCGACCGTCTGCTCGGGTGTCCGGGTGCCCGCGCGATGCGCTTCGACCAGCGCCGCAACCGTTTCGCTCATCGGGCGGTCCCGCTGGAGAAGCAGGTGCTGGCGCGCAAAGGACATCCGGTCAGGCGTGGATTTGCGATCATGTAAAAAGCCGACTTCGCGCCGGGGGTGGGGGGACGCATGGCGGCGCGTCACCCGCTATATCGCATGGTCACGGGATGCGTAAATGCGGCGCATGGCGGACGCGGCCGGCGTTGCGCCGTGCCGTTCCGGCGGGTCAGCGGTCGCGGGCGCGCGCCGTCTTGAGGTGTTGCGTCACCTTCGCGCGCAGCTCCTGCTGCTGCTCCGGCGTCCAGGTGCGGAAGCCTTCGCCGGACTTGAAGCCGAGCTTGCCCTCGGCCACGAGCTTTTCGAGATAGGGCGAGGGGCCGGGCCGGGACTCAATTTCCGGGAGCACGGTCTTGTGGATGGCGAGCGTCAGGTCGGTGCCTACGAGATCGGCATTCTCCAGCGGACCCAGCACCGCAAGCCTGCGCCCGAACGCGGCCTTGATCACGGTGTCGACCGTTTCCGCATCGCAGATGCCATGCTCCACAAGCGCAATCGCCTCGCGCCACAGGGCATGTTGCAGCCGGTTGCCGACAAAGCCCGCTACGTCCTTCTTCACATGCACCGGCGTCTTGCCGATGGCCTTGTGCAATTCCATCGTGGTGGCGATGGCGTCGGGCGACGTCCATTGCGTGCCGATGACCTCGACCAGCGGCACAAGATAGGGCGGATTCCACCAATGCGTGCCGAGCGCGCGCGCGCGGTGTTTCAGCCCCTCCATGATCTTCGTGATCGGGATGACCGAGGTGTTGCTGGCAAGGATGGTGTCGGGGCGCACATGCGACTCGATATCGGCGAACAGCTTCTGCTTCAGACCCAAGTCTTCCAGCACCGCCTCGACCACGAAATCAGCCTCGCGCACGGCCTGACCGAGATCGGCGATCGGCGTCACGTTCTCGGTCGCGGCCGGATCGTCATCGAGATCTCGCAGATTGGCGGCGATGCGCGCATTCACCGTTTCCAGATTGGCGGCGAAGGCATCGGTGATGGTGACCTTGTGCCCGGCCAGCGCGAAGACCTGCGCGATGCCGTGGCCCATGAGGCCAGCGCCGATGACGGCGATGCGTGCTTTTTCGGCCATAAGTCAGCCCGCCGTGTAGCCGCCATCGGCATAGAGGATATGCCCGGTGTAGAAATCCGACGCCGCCGATGCGAGAAACAGGAGCGGACCCGCCAGATCGGACGGCTCGCCCAGGCGGCCCTTCGGCACGCGGGAGAGAAAGCCCTTGCGCACGTCCTTCGCCTTTTCGGTGTCCTCATACATCCACGCCGTGAGCGCGGAGCGGAACACGGTCGGGGCGATGGCATTGACGGTGATGCCAGTGTCGCCCCATTCGCAGCCGAGCGCCTTGGTGATGCCGTCGACTGCCGATTTCGACGCGCAATAGGCGGTGTAGCCGGCTGGATGACCGAGCAGGCCGCGCGCCGAAGACATCAGCACGATCTTGCCCGTCGTCTTGCCGTCCTTGCCCTGCGCGAGCATCTGCTTGCCGGCCGCGCGCGCCATCAGCCAGCTTTGCGTGACATTGGCATCCATCACGTCGAGAAAACGTTCGGGCGCCATGTCGACGATCTTGGCGACATCGTTCTTGCCCGAGCCGACCACCAGAATATCGAGCCGTCCGAACCTGTCGACCGCGGCCTTGACGATCTTGTCGCAATTCTCTTCCGAGCTTGGCCGGAGCGCCACGCTCTCCACCCTGGCGCCCAGCGCCTCGCATTCGGCGGCGACCTTCTTCAGTTCGTCGGCCTTGCCGGCGGCGATCACGATATTGGCGCCGGCGCCTGCGAGAACTTTCGCGGCAAGCGCACCAAAGGCGCCGGACGCGCCGGTGACGATGGCGGTCTTGCCGCGAACGTCGAACAGGGAATGCGGGTTTTTCAGGAAATCTTCGGACATGGGAATACTCCTACTTTTCTCCGTCACCCTGAGGTGCGAGCGAAGCGAGCCTCGAAGGGCGACGGAGAAAGCTTCAAGAAGTTTGGCCGCTCATCCTTCGAGGGCGGCCTGCGGCCGCCACCTCAGGATGACGGGTCGACTATTTCCTTGGCGGCAGCATCGCCACGACGATGGTGCAGACCTCGTTGGAGCGGTTGATGATCTCGCGCTCCTCGTTCGGGCCGATATAGCAGGAGTCATTGGCTTTCAGCACATGCTCCTTGCCGTCGACGATCACGGTCAGTTCGCCCGAGATCACGAAATACACCTTCTCGGGCGGCGAGCCGTCCGGGCCTGCGCCGCCGCCGGGAAGAAAGTGCGAGAGGCCGACGATCATCTCTTTCGAACCGCCGGCCTCTGCGCCGAACAGGCGCAGAGAGGAATAGCCGCGATGGTTCGGCGCCTCGTAGGGCTTCGCGTCGGCAAACCTGCGGACGATCATGCGAACTTCTCCCCGGCTTCGATGCGATAATTGCCCTTCGGATCGATGATCGCCACGAGCCGGATGATGCAGCCATCGCCGCGATCCCAGTTCCACGGGAAGAACGCAAAGGTGCAGCGCCGTCCGGTGACCTTGTCGAGATCGCCGCCGACATTCTCGATGCCGAGGATGCCGTTGGAGAACAGCTTGCGATGCACCGGCTCCCATTCCGGGAAATCGTCCTTCCAGTCGCGCCCGCCCGACCATTCCTTGTATTCTTCGGCCAGATGCGGATGCAGCGGGCCGTTGCGCTGCGGGCCGATGGCGGTGGCGAGCGGATGGTCGTTGGCCTGCGTGTCGTGACCGACCACCTTGACGTTCTTCTCCACGAACCAGTCGCCGGCCGAGGATACGAAGCCGGGCGCGCGGCAGAAATAGTCTTCCGAATCCTCGTATTGATGATGCCAGCCGGTATTGACGATCACCACGTCGCGCGGACGCACGATCTTGCCGGCCGCCTTTTCCAGATCGTCATAGGTGATCGGCTCCCACTTTTTCTTGGGGAGCGAGATCACGATGCCGGAGCCGAAGAAATGCGGCAGCGGCACTTCGTCGATGAAGGGCGTGCCTTGCACGACATGCGCCGGCGCATCGATATGCGTGGTGTTGTGCATGGAGGTCGTGATGCGCTGCGAAAGCACGCCCGACTTGGCCATGTAATGGATGCGCTCGATCTTCACGTCTTCGAAATAGGGCCAGTTCGGCGATTGATAGCCGAACCGATGCGAGAGATTGTAGAATTCGAGGCCCATGGCATTGTCGAGATTGTCCTCGAACTGAATGCCGCGAATCGTGACGGGCATGGTTCCCCTCCGTTGCGTTTCATCCCAAGACGGCTTTGCCGCCGAACCGCTCGGCGGATTTGCCGCCGAAATTTCTTG
>JAEVZN010000400.1 GCA_023392205.1 Pseudomonadota bacterium | reverse complement strand
ACCCTCCCCTTTCAGGGGAGGGATAAAAAAGGTTGCTTGCGGGGGGAGGGCAGAAGAAGGCTCCAGCGTGCAATCCCAGTTCGATGCATTGATGTCCACATCGCGCACGGTCACGCCGTGCTCCTGTGCATCGCGCACGATCTGCGCCGGCGCGTAAAAACCCATCGGCTGGCTGTTGAGGAGCGCCGCCGCGAACACATCCGGGTAATGGCATTTCAGCCAGCACGACGCATAGACCAGATTGGCGAAGCTCGCCGCATGGCTTTCCGGAAAGCCGTATTCGCCGAAACCCTTGATCTGCTCGAAACAGCGCTCGGCGAAATCGCGCCGGTAGCCCTTCGCCACCATGCCCTCGATCATCTTGCGCTGGAAGGTGCCGATGGTGCCGACCCGCTTGAAGGTCGCCATGGCGCGACGCAGCTTGTCGGCTTCGGACGGCGTGAAGCCCGCGGCCACAATGGCGATGCGCATGGCCTGTTCCTGAAACAGCGGCACGCCGAGCGTCTTGCTCAGCACCTGTTTGAGTTCGTCGGGCGGCCAGGGCGGCGCGGGTGATGGATAGGTCACGAGATGCGGCGCTTCGCGGCGCTGCAGATAGGGATGCACCATCTTGCCCTGGATCGGACCCGGCCGCACGATCGCCACTTCGATCACCAGATCGTAGAATTTCTCAGGTTTGAGCCGCGGCAGCATCGACATCTGCGCGCGGCTTTCGATCTGGAACACGCCGATGGTGTCGGCGCGGCGGATCATGCGATAGGTCGCCGCGTCCTCGTCCTGCATGGAAAGGTCGCGCGCAACGCCGTAATGCGTATCGAGCAGCGCGAAACTACGACGCAGGCAAGACAGCATGCCCAGCCCCAGCACATCCACCTTGAGCAGGCCAAGCGCTTCCAGATCGTCCTTGTCCCATTCGATGACGGTGCGGTCCTGCATGGCCGCATTCTCCACCGGCACCACTTCGT
Source organism: Pseudomonadota bacterium (assembly GCA_023392205.1). Classification (GTDB taxonomy): domain Bacteria; phylum Pseudomonadota; class Alphaproteobacteria; order Rhizobiales; family Xanthobacteraceae; genus Pseudorhodoplanes. Next base: position 4,675 of record JAEVZN010000400.1, on the reverse strand, counting down.
CGAGCCGTGTACGGGTGATGACGAAACCGCCGACATGCTGCGAGAGATGACGCGGGAAGCCCTGCAATTCATGCGTCAGCGCGATCGTGCGGCGCAGCAGCGGATCGTCGGGATCGAGGCCCGCGCGGCGTGTTTCCTTTTCCGACACGCCGTCCATCGACCAGCCCCAGAGCGTGGACGACAGGGCCGACACGATATCCTCCGACAGGCCGAAGGCCTTGCCGACTTCGCGCACGGCGCTGCGGCCGCGATAGGAAATCACGGTGGCGGCAAGGCCCGCATGTTCGCGGCCATATTTGCGATAGATATACTGGATCACCTCCTCGCGCCGGTCGTGCTCGAAATCGACATCGATGTCGGGTGGCTCGCGCCGCTCAGCCGACACGAAGCGCTCGAACAGGAGATCGACCGTGTCCGGACTGACCTCGGTGATGCCAAGGCAATAGCAGATGATGGAATTGGCTGCCGAGCCGCGCCCCTGGCACAGGATCGGGTCCGGCAGCGCGCGCGCATATTGCACGATGTCATGCACGGTGAGGAAGAAGGGCGCATAACCGAGTTCGCCGATCACCTGCAATTCGTGATCGAGCGCCGCGCGTATCTTGGCCGCCGGGCCATTCGGAAACCGCCTTTTCATGCCGGCTTCGGCCAATGCGACAAGCCGCTGCTGCGGCGTCACGGAATCGTCGCCGGTCTCGTGCGGATAATCGTGCTGCATCTCGTCCAGCGAGAAGTGACAGCGCGCGAGCAGCTTCTGCGTCTGCGCGATGGCATCGGGATAGCGCGCGAACAGCCGTTGCATTTCCTGCGGTGGTTTCAGGTGCCGTTCCGCATTGACCCAGAGCCGCCGCCCGGCGCTCTCCACGATGCAATGCTCGCGGATGCAGGTGACGATATCGGCCAGCGGCCGGCGGGCCGGGACATGCTGCATCACGTCGTTGACGGCGATCAGCGGCATGAAGCTGTCGCGGGCGAGATGCGCGAGCCGCGCAAGTCTGCGCTGGTCGTCGCCGCGATACAGAAAGCCGCAGGCGAGCCACAACCCCTGTTGCGGCATCTGCCGGCGCAGCCGTGCGAGGAAGGCGGCGAACGCCGCATCGATCCGCGGCGGCGGCATCGCGACGAGATTGAGACCTTCGCCGTGATCGAGAAGGTCGCCTTCATGCAGGATGCATTGGCCCTTGGCGGCGCGCCGTTTGCCAAGCGAAAGCAGCCGCGTCAGCCGCCCCCAGGCGGCACGGTTGGAGGGATAGGCGAGAATATCGGGCGTGCCATCGGCAAAGACCAGCCGCGCGCCGACCGCCAGTCGTAATCCGTGCTCTTTGGCGACCACATGCGCGCGCACCACGCCGGCGACCGAATTGCGGTCGGCAATGCCGATGCCGGTCAGGCCGAGACGTCTGGCCTCTTCCACCAGTTCTTCCGGATGCGAGGCGCCGCGCAGGAAGGAGAAATTCGTGGTGACGGCGAATTCCGCATAGGCGAGCGGCGCGGCTGGATGCGCGCTGCCGCGCACGCCGTGTTCTTGCGCCGGAAAGGCGAGAACATCGCTCATGCCAGGATGCTCAATGCGCATGTTTTCACGCGAAAATCCCGTGCAGAAACCAGTTTGGCTGCTGGCCCGCTTCGTAGATGCCTTCGCGATACAGCCACACGCGCGCGCCCTGCCGGCTTTCCACGCGGAAATAGTCGCGGGCAAGCGTGCGGCCTTCATGGTCGCGCCACCATTGCATCGCGATCCGTTCTGGCCCTTCCGCATAGGCGACCTGATGCCAAACCCGCCGCCACTTGAATTGCACCGGCGGACCGTCCGGCACCTGCGCGGTCGCTTCGATCAGTTCCGGCCGTTCGAACAGCCGCACCGGCCGCACCGGCACGAGGCTGTCCTGTTCGAAATCGAACGGGGCCACGGGCGCGACAGGCGCGCGATGCGCGGGCATGGCTTCGCTCGCCAGTTCGGGGATATGCGTATCCTGCGGCACCAGCCGTTGCACCCGCCTTGCGCCGAAGCGCGCCATGAGCCGGTCGACCAGATGCGCGGTGTCTTGGGCGGGATCGGATTCGTGCAGACCGGTCTGCACCGGATCGAGATTCTCGACCGACAGCGCCGACAGCCGGATCATGTCGAAGCCGAAGCCCGGATCGGCGGCATCGCCCAGCACCGCCAGCCGGTCGAGAAACAGGCGCTGGATGCGGCCGGGATCGCGCAAAGGCGAAGCGGTGCCGATCTCGATTCGCGCAACCTTGCCGTCGGTCCGGAACAGCGCGATCTGCAATCGCCGTGCGCCCTTGCCATGCCGCTCCATGGCGCGCGCCAGTCCGCCCGCCAGATGCAGCACGCCGGCGAGCACATCCTCCTCGCGTCCGATGGGATCGGCGAATCGCTGTTCGGCCAGAAAGGACGGCAACGGCAGGCGCGGCTGGATGCTTTCATCCTCGCGGCCGAAGGCCTGATCGAGACGGCGCAGGAAATCCTCTCCGAACCGGGCGGCCAGCGGCGCGCGCGGCAGATCGACAATATCGCCGATGGTCTTCAGGCCGGCTTGTGCGAGCGGCGCTGTAATCTTCGGGTCGATGCGCAAGGCCGTGAGGGGCAGGGGGATGAGTGCGCCTTCCGTCATGGCCGATGACGAGGCCCCATACCGCGAGAGCGCCCAGGCGCAGCCCACCGTATCGGCGATGGCGATGCGGTGATGCAGGCCCTGCCGCGCGAGCCGTGCCGCAAGATCGTCGCGCAGGCCCTCCACGCCGCCGAACAGATGCGCGCAGCCGCCGATATCGAGCAGCAAGCCGTCCGGCGCATCCAGCCCGACCAGCGGCGTGTAGCGGTCGCACCAATCCGCGATCGCTTCCAGAAGCCGCGCATCGGCCGCCTCGTCCGCATCGATGACCGTCAGCGCCGGATACATGGCGCGCGCATCGGCCACCGGCATGCCGGTGCGCAGACCGAGCCGCGCCGCCTCGTCATTGAGGGCCGTGATGCGGCGTGCGGCTTTCACCATCGCCGCCAGCGCCAGCGGCGCATCGGCCAGTTCAGGCGATTGCCGCGTCAGCCGGTCGGCCGGAAGCCGGCGCAGCCATAGCGACAGGATCCGCCGCGGATTCGAAAACGCGTTCATGGTGATTCCACGCAAAACTCCACCGGCCGCAAGGTCCGTGCCGGTTCTTCACCAGGGACAATTCGAAACAGGTCGCACCGAGACCGCCAAAGGCGTCGCGCGGTCCCGCCCGCGCCTTGACCGCCCAGCGGGTCATCGCCGCGCTGGGCTGCGCATCGGTGCGATGCCGCAGCAGCACTCCAAATCCGTCACCGGCTTGCGCGGCGAGAGACAGCCGCCGTGTTGCCGTGAGACTGGCGCCATCGTCCGGCATCTCCGCGATCACACTGGCGAGGCCCCGGCATTTCAGCGCCTCTTCCATCGCGAACAGGACATCGGCCGCGCGCGCCGTGCGCAGCACCAGCAAACGATGCGCGGGCAGGCCGAACAATTCGAAACCCGGCGCATAGAGCGCGCCGCCTTCCAGCGCCGCGAAATCGGTCTGGATCCAGAGCAGGTCGCGCCCGGCTTTGGCGTTGCGCTGCGCCTTGGCGGCCAGCACCCCGAGCGCCAGCGCAAAGCCGCAGGCCGCGCCGAGATCGATGGGGCCTGCGGGCGAAAGCTCGTGCAGCGCGCCATAGGCGAGCCCGCCGCCCAGCGTCGCATCCGCCTCGGCAATCCCCAAAGGCAACGGGGATTTCGGACTATCGAATTGAAAAGCCTGGATATTCTCTATCGTCTCGCGGAGACGGCAGAGCTCATCCGGGGCGCTTGCACCGGCCATATGCGGACCCGATCCCGGTTTATGTTCTCTATTTGTTCTTATTGATTCCGGGCTTCGGCTCCGCTGTCAAGGAAACAAAGATGACTGCGGAAAGACGCTGACGGGAACCCGCTTTTCCCGGACCTGTTAGCCTCCGGCCGAAAACACGCGCGAGGGATGATGCAAGCCAATGTCGTTCACACCGACATCCCGGCCCGGCTCGACCGGCTGCCCTGGAGCAGATTTCACACCCTTGTCGTCGCAGCGCTCGGCATCACCTGGATTTTCGACGGCCTCGAGGTGACGCTGGCGGGCGCGTTGGCCGGCGCACTCAAGGAAAGTCCGGTCCTGCAATTCTCCAATACCGATATCGGGATTGTCGCCAGCGCCTATCTGGCCGGCGCGGTGCTCGGCGCACTTTTCTTTGGCTGGCTCACCGACCGGCTCGGTCGCAAGAAGCTCTTCTTCATCACGCTGACAGTCTACCTGATCGCCACCGGCGCCACCGCCTTCACCTGGAATTTGTGGACGTTCGCGCTCTGCCGGTTTTTTACCGGCGCCGGGATCGGCGGTGAATATGCCGCCATCAACTCGACCATCCAGGAACTGATCCCGGCGCGGGTGCGCGGCTGGACCGATCTGGTCATCAACGGCAGCTTCTGGGTGGGCGCGGCCATGGCTGCCGGCGGCTCTCTCATCCTGCTCAATCCCGCCATCATCGATCCGGAAATCGGCTGGCGGCTGGCCTTCTTCACCGGCGGGGTGCTCGGCATCTTCATCTTCCTGATGCGCATGTGGCTGCCGGAAAGCCCGCGCTGGCTGATGACGCATGGCCGCGCGGAAGAGGCCGAGCGCATCGTGACCAATATCGAGA
>JAEVZN010000391.1 GCA_023392205.1 Pseudomonadota bacterium | reverse complement strand
GCCTTCGGTGCAGGCGCAGGCCGCGCGGCAGCAGGTGGCGGGGCCGCCGGTTTGGCTGCTGCTGGTGGTTGAGCAGGCGCATGGGCGGGAGCGTGCGGCGCGGCGTGTGCGGGAGCAGCAGCCGGTGCCGCTTGCGCTGGTGGCGCGGCTGGTTCGGGGTTTGTGGCAGCGGGTGGAGCAGGCGCCGCCGGCGCAGCCGTCGGTTTGGGTGCCGCCGCTGTGGCAATCGCATCGACTGCCGATCGGCACCCGGCCGACAGGCTGGCGCGATGTTGTTCGAGGCACATCAACGCCTCGCGTCCGCCCGGCGTCACGCTCGAGCAATTGCGCATGAAGTCGGAGCGGCAATTGCTGCGGATCGCATCCTGCTGCGCCTTTGTCGGGCTCTGAGCCTGCACAGCGACGGCGAGCGTCAGACTGCCGGCATTCATCAGCACGAGAAGCAGGCCTGCTCTCATCATTGCATTCATCGTTGTGCTCTTCTCTCAGCGGCGATTGGCGATGGCGTCGCGGCAGTCGTCGCGCAAGGTCGATTGATGGCCGGCGAGGCATTTCAGCGCCTGACCGTAGGGGACGCCCTGGCACAGCAGCGAATAATCCTCGCGGCAAAAGCGGCTGATCAGGCGGGCTTCCTGGGTCGGGCGCAGGTTTGGCACCTTGAGCGGGGCCTGGGCTTCCGCAGCCGGTTCGGGTGTGGTCACGCGGTCGGTGGAGATGCGCCGTGGCGCATCGGCTGTCCCTTTCGGGCCGGAAGGCTCGGCGGGCACACTGACCGGCTGTGTCGCGGCAATGGCCTGGCGCAAGGCGTTCTGGCAGGACGGCGAATGGACATGGAAATTGCGCCGCAGGCATTCGACGGCATCGGCCGTCCCTGGCGCGACGGCTGCGCATGTGCCGCGCATTTCGGAGGCGCAGGCCGAACGGACCCCGGCATAGGGGGCATTCGGTGTCGGTGCGGGTGCAGCCTTCTCGCGTGGCTGTCGCGCAGCGGGCTGCGGCGCCGTTTGCGGGCGTGCCGCCCGCGGTGGCGGCTGCCTTTGCGGCTGGACACGTTGCGGCTGCGGAGGGGCAGCTTGCGGCGGGGGTGGTGGAGGCGGTGGCGGTTTGAACAGATCGAAAAAGCCCTGCGCCTGCGCCGTGACAGGACTTGTCAGGAACAGCGCAGCGGCGCATAGCGCGATGCTGAATATACGGAACGATAAGCTCACCTGCCGCCACCCCCTGTGGCCGGAATCGGACAGGTCCGACTGCCGGTCCGCAACCATACTGCGTCCCGGCAACGGCGTCAGCCATCTCGGTCGCCGTTTGTGGACCCGTTATGGGCCGTTTGGCCACGACGGACTGAGACATGTGCAGATTGGTCATTTGTCAGACGCCTCAAATCACCATAATTTTGCGTCAGGGATTTTAACGCCGCCTCCGGCGGCAGACAGGAGACCCCCATGCCGATGGATGCCGCCGAGATCGAGCGGCTGATCAAGGCGCATATACCCGATGCGCAAGTCGAAATCCGCGATCTCGCGGGGGATGGCGACCATTATGCCGCCACCGTCCTTGCGGAGAGCTTCCGCGGGAAATCGCGCGTCCAGCAGCATCAGGTCGTCTATCAGGCGCTGCAAGGCCAGATGGGCGGCGCGCTGCATGCGCTCGCACTGCAAACGGGATTGCCGGAAAACGGAGCAAATCCGGGCTAATTGCACCTGCCGGGCAGGGCCGCTGTTGCACAGCGCCGGACCCGACTATATCTCCCACCAGACGCGCCGCCCCGCATGCGCCGCCAAGGCACCAGGACGAGGTCTCCATGAGCATCAACCAGTTCATCGACAACGAAGTGAAGGGGCACGACGTGGTGCTCTTCATGAAAGGCACGCCGCAATTTCCGCAATGCGGTTTTTCGGGTCAGGTCGTTCAGATTCTGGATTATCTGCAGGTGCCGTACAAAGGCATCAACGTGCTGGAATCCGGCGAGTTGCGCGAAGGCGTCAAAAGCTATTCGCAATGGCCGACCATCCCTCAGCTCTATGTCAAGGGCGAATTCGTGGGCGGATGCGATATCGTGCGCGAGATGTTCCAGGCCGGCGAATTGCAGAGCCTGATGCTGGAAAAGGGCCTCGCGGTGCAGGGCAAGGCGCTCGCCTGACGCAGGCAGGAGTTGCTATCGACGAAAAAGGCCGCCCAAGGGGCGGCCTTTTGATTTGCGGTCCGATGCAACGCTGCGGTCAGCGCGAATAGAATTCCACCACCAGATTCGGCTCCATCTGGACTGGGTAGGGCACTTCGCTCAGCGTCGGAATGCGCAGGAATTTCGCGGTCTTCTTGTTGTGATCGGCCTCGATGTAATCGGGCACGTCGCGCTCCGGCAGCGATACGGCTTCCAGCACAAGCGCCATTTCCTTGGACTTGTCCTTTACCTCGATCACGTCGCCAACCTTGACCCGGTAACTCGGGATGTTGACGCGGCGGCCGTTCACCTTGACGGGGCCGTGATTGACGAACTGGCGGGCGGCAAAGATCGTCGGCACGAACTTGCAGCGATACACCACGGCATCCAGACGGCGCTCCAGAAGTCCGATCAGGTTGGCGCCGGAATCGCCGCGCAGCCGGATCGCTTCGGTATAGGTGGCGCGGAATTGCTTCTCGGAAATGTCGCCGTAATAGCCCTTCAGCTTCTGCTTGGCGCGCAGCTGCACGCCATAATCCGAAAGCTTGCCCTTGCGGCGCTGGCCGTGCTGGCCGGGGCCATATTCGCGCCGGTTGACCGGGCTCTTGGGCCGACCCCAGACGTTTTCGCCCATACGGCGGTCGAGTTTGTACTTGGCTTCACTGCGCTTGGTCATCGCGTCCTCTTGAAATTGACAAGGTGAGGAAACGCGCCCTCCTCTGTGACGGGGAACCCCGGCACCGACAGGTCCGGCGGCCAAAGCGGATGGCCGGAACCACGGGTCGCGAAACGCGCAACGGGTCCCATGCGAGGGACCCGCTTCGCGCGCGCTGTCTAGGCCTTCCGGCCCTGACTGTCAAATTCGGAGGCGGCGCCGCGAGAGCCTTCAGGCGAGGCCGAAGCCGTGCAGCGCTTCGGCCAAAGGCGGCGGCGCGGCGCGTCCGGACGTGAAGAC
>JAEVZN010000359.1 GCA_023392205.1 Pseudomonadota bacterium | reverse complement strand
ACCTTCGGTTTCCGCCAGATAGGCCCAGAGCGGCTGTGTTTTCTGCTTGGCCGCGATATCGAACAACGCGGCATCCAGCAGGCCGACGGCTCCTGGCCGCTCGCCATGGCCGCCTAGCTTTTCGTTGCGCATGGCGACCGCCCAGGCACGCTCCGGATCGATGCCGCCATGGCCGTCGGCATAATCGTCGGGATCGGCCGCCATAAGCCGTGGAATAAAGCGCTCCCGCAGTAACCCGCCATGCGCATAACGGCCGATGGAATCGAAGGCGAGCCCGATCACCGGCGCGCCGTCCTTTTTCAAATCGGTATGGATCGCAATCGCACTCACCGTCATGCCATCGAAACTGATGCTGGAATTGCGGTGCGCGCTTGCCAGCCGGATCGTCCGCTCGCGAATGGCAAGTATGCGCATCGGCTGTGGCTGCCTGCGACCGATCAGGCCTGGCGCCAGTCGTGCTCGGCCACGTCGAAGACGATGCCGTTGATGTCCTTGAATTTCTTCTCCGCATCGACGCCGGGAAAGCTCGGCAATTGCATGAAGAATTCGCCGCCATGTTCCTTGATCTTGTCGGCGACCTTGGTCTCGTCCTCGACCACGAAGCCGATGTGATGCAGGCCGGCCCAGTCCGGTCCGCCCTTGCCGCCTTTGGTCCCTTCCGGGAAATGCAGAAGCGTCAGGTTCATGATGCCGTCGGACAGGGAGATCGCGTTGCCGATCGGACTTTCCACCTGGCTCACGCGCTTCAGTTCGAACACGCCCTCATAAAAAGCGGCGGCCTTTTCGAGATCGGGGACCTGAATGGCGATGTGTCGAATCTTGCCCATGTGACGTCTCCTGGATTGGCCGGGGCGGGTGTCTCTTGTGAAGCATAAATCAACCGCAGCGGGTCCGCCACATCAAACCGAATATAATTCGGTTTTGAGATTTTCGGCTCCGGCCCATGTCTTTCACGCTGCAATGCAGCACAACAGCCGCAGAGCCTGCCGCAAAACGTAGCAGTGTAACGGGTGGTGCGAACGACACAATCGCAGGCTTCATAGGCGTTTCCAGACGCGACCATTTCGACTTGCAATTCTTGCTGATTTTTTGCGCCGCGAGATGCCGAGAATTGCCCAGATTGAAATCAAGGGGCGCGCCAATATCGCGCTTGACCGAATTCATATAACCGAACATGCTTCGGTTATATAATTGATCCAGATCAAAGGAGATTTCCATGCTGGCGAGGGACGGTTTTCGGGCAATGCCGCGTTGGCTGACTGCTGGTCTTGCCGGAGCCGGGCTGCTCCTTGCCGGCCAGGCGGCCGTCTCGGCGCAGGAAGTCACCTTGCGGGCGGCGGTCTTCGTGCCGCCCACGACCACGTATGGCATTCCGTTCAAGCGCTTCGTCGATCGCGTGAACGAGACAGGCAAGGGTATTCTGCAGATCCGGATCGTCGGCGGACCGGAAGCGGTGCCGGCCAACAACCAGGCCGATGCCGTGAAGTCGGGCGTGCTGGACATCGCGTCGATTCCGCCGGCCTATTACAAGAGCAGCATGGTCGAGGGCGACGCGCAGATCCTCTCCAACATGACGGTTGCCGAACAGCGCGAGTCCGGCGCCTATGCCATGCTCAACAAGATCGCCAACGACCGCATGAATGCGGTCTATCTGACCACCTACGGCATGGGCGTGCCGTTTCATCTCTATCTGACGCGCGACACGCCGGTCTCGAAGCCCGAAGATCTCAAGGGCATGCGCCTGCGCGGACAGCCGATCTACGCCGCCATCTTCAAGGAATACAACATTTCCACCGTAAACATTGCCGCACCGGAAGTGTGCACGGCCCTGGAGCGCGGTGTCGTGCAGGGCTATGGCTGGCCGCTCTGGGGCATCGGCGATTTCGGCTGGGACAAGGTCACCAAGGTGCGGATCGACCCCGGCTTCTACAATGTCGTCGTCAACATCCTGATGAACAAGGCATCCTATGACAAGCTGACGCCGGCACAGCGTAAGGTGATCGACGATGCGGTGGCCTGGTTCGAAAAGGATCAGCTGGCCTATACAGAGGCGACGACCAAGTCGACGCTGGAAGCGCACGAAAAGGCAGGCATCAAGAGCGTGGATTTCGGTCCGGAATTCCGCAATGTCGCGCTTGAACTGTACTGGGACGACCTCAAGAAGCTGAGCCCGGATTCAATCGGTAAATTGCAGCCGCTGCTGACCAAGAAATAAGGGTGGCGCCGCTCTCGCCATCGCGGGTCCCCTAGCATGCGCGCCGTGTTCTGGCTCAACGCCCAGCTGGTGCGCATGCTGTGCGTCCTGGCCATCCTGCTGATCGCGGCCATGATGGTCGGGATCAGCGCCGAGGTGATCCTGCGCATGCTGGGCTATTCCTCGATCAAGGGTCTGGTCGAGCTGACGGAATACGCCCTGTTCATGTCGACCTTCTTCATCGCCCCCTACCTTTTGCGCACCAACGAGCATATCCGCGTCGATCTTCTGATCGCGCGGATGGACCGCGCCACCGCGCGCTTCGTCGAGTGCGGCGTGCTGACCATCATCATTGCGATCTGCGCCATCACCTGTGCCGTTGCGACCATGCTGATGGTTCGCAGCTATCAGGCCGAAACGCTCGTATTCAAGGATCTCGTATTCCCGCAATGGTGGCTGGACTGGATCATTCCGCTGGCGACATTCGCCATCATGCTTCAGGCGCTGGAAATGCTGGTGGCGCTTATCCGCAATCCGCCGTCGGACGAACCAGTCCCGTCGGAACATGTGCCGGGCATCCTGCCGGATGAATTGCCGTGAGCTGGGTTTCCATTCTCGCCATCATGTTTTCCAGCAAGGTGGCGCTGCTGCTGATGGCGCTGCCGGTCGCCTTTGTTTTTTTTCTGATCAATATCGTCGGCTCCTATCTGATCTTTGGCGGCATACCGGGCCTTGAGCAGATGGTGCGCAACGAACAGGTTTCGGTCGCGCAATTCGCACTCGTGCCGATCCCGCTGTTTGTGCTGATGGGCGAGGTGCTGTTTCACACCGGCCTTGCAATCAAGTCCGTGAATGCGGTCGATGCCGTCATCAGACGCGTGCCCGGTCGGCTCGCGGTGGTGACGCTGGTTGCCGGCACGATCTTCTCCGCCATTTCCGGCTCGACCATTGCAACGACGGCGATGCTCGGCGCGCTGCTGCTGCCGCAGATGCTGGCGCGCGGATACGAGCCGAAGATGGCAATGGGGCCGACTTTGGCCATCGGCGGCGTGGATATCCTGATTCCGCCTTCGGGGCTCGCCGTGCTGCTCGGCAGCCTCGCCGGCATTTCCATCACCGGTCTTCTGGTCGGCGGTATCGTGCCGGGCCTGATCCTGAGTCTGATCTTTATTGCCTATGTCATCATCCGCTGCTGGATCAATCCCGCGCTGGCGCCGGTGTCCGACGATGAGGGCATCAAGATTCCGCGTCCCTGGCTCAATCTGGTGCTCACCGTCGCGCCGCTGGTGCTGATCTTTGCCGTGGTCGTGGTCAGCATGATCGAGGGCTGGGCCACGCCGACGGAAGCCAGCGCGCTCGGCGCACTCGGCACCATCATTCTCGCCGCCTGCTATCGCAGCCTGACACCGCAGGCCCTGTGGAAGGCACTGCTCGGTACGGCGTCGATCTCAGGCGCGCTTCTGTTCATCATCGTGGGTGCTACAACCTTCGCGCAATTGTTGAGCTTCTCCGGCGCCACCGCCGGGCTGGTGGCGCTGATCGAGGGCGCGCAACTGACGCCTACCGTCATCATGATCGGGATGCTCGGGATTCTCATCTTCCTCGGCTTCTTCATCGATCAGACCAGCATCATGATGATCACGCTGCCCTTCTACATGCCACTTCTACGGGCCATGGAGGTGGATCTGGTCTGGTTCGGCATTCTTTATCTGCTCTGCATGCAGATCGGATTGCTGACGCCCCCCTTCGGACTGCTGCTTTTTGTTTTGAAGGGCGTGGCGCCTTCCTATATCACCATCGGCAGTGTCTATCGCGCCGCTCTCCCTTATGTCTGGCTGACGATTCTGATGATGGTGTTTATCTTCATGTATCCGCCGATCGTGACCACTTTCGTGCCCGATTAGCGAGGACGCTGCGTGAAGGCTCCGTATTTTCTTTATCGCCGTCCAGCAACGCTGGAGGAGGCGGTGACGCTGCTGTCAGAGCACGGCCCGGATGCGCAGGTGCTGGCCGGCGGGCAGAGCCTGATCCCGGCGCTGAACATGCGCCTGTCGGCCCCCGCCATGCTGGTCGATATCAACCGCATCGAGTCCCTGCGCGGGCTGCGACAAGATGGTCGCTCGCTGAATATCGGCGCGCTGGTGCGTCATTGTGAGGTTCTGGAGTCTGCGGTTGTGGCCCGCGAGGTGCCGCTGCTCGCGTCTGCCATGACGCATGTGGCGCACATGGCCGTGCGCAATCGCGGGACCACCTGCGGCAGTCTCGCGCTCGCCGATCCCGCGGCCGAAATGCCCGCCGTCGCGATGCTGCTGGATGCGGTGCTCCACTTGCGCAGTTCATCCGGTGCCCGCGACGTGCGGGCGCGGAAATTCTTCAAGGGCCTGTACGAGACCGACCGCAGCGAGAACGAGATCGTCACCGGCGTCAGCCTGCCATGCGCGGCGCAGGACGAGATCTTCCATTTCGACGAGCTGAGCCGCCGGCATGGTGATTTTGCGATTGTCGGCGTTGCGATGAAGGCGCGTCGGAATAAT
>JAEVZN010000357.1 GCA_023392205.1 Pseudomonadota bacterium | reverse complement strand
GGGCGGTTCACCAAAAAAACGCCGCGGCAACCGGGTTCAGGTTGCCGCGGCTGTCATCCGGGGCGTGTCTTCGCTCAGGGAATCTTGGCGCGCGATTGCCGCACGATGTTTTCCATGCGCGCGGATTCCTTTGCGATGAACGCTTTGAACTGGTCGGGCGTATCGGCCACGATTGTCATTCCGACGCCTTCGAGGCGCGCCTTCACGGCCGGATCGCGCAACGCTTCAACAAACGCCTTGTTGAGCTTTTCAACGATCGCGGGCGGCGTCGCCGCCGGCGCGACGAAGCCATACCAGATGCCGGCCTCGAGATCGGGCATCCCGGCTTCGGGCGATGCCGGCACGTCCGGCAATTGCTCGTTACGGGCCTTCGCGGTCACCACGATCGGCTTCAGCTTGCCGCCGCGCACCTGCCCAACGACGTTCGAGAAATTGTCACAGATCATCGATACGCGGTCGCCGAGGAGGTCCTGCATCGCCGGCGCGGGACCCTGATAGGGAACGTGGACGAGATCGACACCGCCGAGCACTTTCAGCGCCTCGCCGCAGATGTGGCTGGTGCTTCCGTTCCCGGCCGAGGCGAAGCTCAATGTGCCGGGCTTCGCCTTCGCGAGATCCACGAGCTCCTTGAGGTTCGACGCCTTCACGGATGGATTCACGACGATCATGTTCGGAGTGGCGGCGGCATTGACGATCGGCACGAAATCGCGCTCGGGCGAATAGAGCGGCTTGTCATAGATCCATTGATTGATGGCCATGATCCCGGTGGTCACCATCAGGAGCGTGTAACCGTCTGGCGCCGCAGACGCGACGCGAGCCGCGCCGATTGAGCCGTTGGCGCCTGCACGGTTCTCGACGACGATCGGCACGCCGAGCGACTTCGTCAGCTCCGGCCCCAGCAGGCGTGGAATCATGTCGCTGGTACTGCCGGCCGGAAACGGCACCAGAATCGTGATCGGCTTGTCGGGATATTCCGCCGCGCGGACTTGGCCCGATGCGAGCACAGCCATAACTGCGAGGCCGGTCAGGAGAAACTTCTTCAACGCCATTTCAGGATCCATCTGTTATTGAGACTTGGGAATTGTTTGTGCTGGCTAGCACGATCTATGCCAGCTCCGATGCGCGCTTGAGGCTGGCCAGCATCGAAATCCGTTGCAGGTAGGCCCGCCGCGATTCCAGATCGGACTGCACCTTCCTCAGCCGGTCACGAAATTCGTTCTGTGCGGTTTCATCCGCGGCTTCCAGGTCGCGCTTGTTCTGGATGCTCTGGTTCTGAACGTATTCGAGTGTGACCTGACGCCGCTGAAGGTCATAGATATCGAGTTCGGAATCCTTCGCGGTGCCCTGCCACACGGCTGCGAGCCGCTCGGTCAGATTCACCGCGTCGTGAATCCCGCCATTCATGCCCATGCCGCCCAGCGGATTGTTGATGTGTGCCGCATCTCCGATCAGAAAGGCGCGGCCTTTGCGAAAGGTTTCGGCGACCCGCTGGTGCACGCGATACAGCGTGATGTGCGAGATTTCATAATTGTCGATGCCGGCCACGACATTGGCGAGCATCTTTTGCGCGAATTCGCGCGTGACTGCCTCTTCGTCGCCGATTTCCGCGCGGATCGGAAACATGACGCGCCACACCTTGCCGACGCGCAGCAGAAAGTGCCAGCAGACCGGATCGGCAACATAGCTGACCGGAGCCAGTCCCGGCAGCACGGAATCATAGTCGAATGGCGTGCTCACAACCAGGAAGCGTTCCGGCCAGGTAAAGCCGTTGAATTCGATATCGAGCGCACGTCGCGTGGCGCTGCGTGCGCCATCGGCGCCAATCAGCCATTTTGCAGACAGGGTTTCCGTGCTTTGACCGCGACGAACCTTGACGCGAACGAGATCGTCGTTCTGTTCGACGTCTTCGAGCGCGGTATCGAACGCGATGGAAAAATTCGGGTTTCCCTCAAGTTGTTCCAGCAGAATGCGGGTCAGTTTGGATTGCTCGGCCTGCAACCGGTAGGGGTGGCCGGTGAGATCGGCGATATCGCCGAAATCGAATTGCGCAATGATGCCGTCTCGCTTCGAGCGATATTGCAGCGTGGGCGCTGTGAGCCCCTGTGCGATCAGCGGTTTTGCAGCATCGATCCGGTCCAGCATGTCGAGCGTGGGAGGATGGAAGGTCGAAGCGCGCGATTCGGCGCTCAAATCCGCGCCACTCTCGATCACGGTCACCGGAACGCCCTGGCGCACGAGATAGGCTGCGGCCACAAGTCCAACCGGTCCGGCACCGGCAATCAGCACCCGTTCAACGTCAGTCCTCACTGAAACCTCTTCAATTCAAAATGTCAGCAGAAAAGCCGTACAGGGCTCATTGCAGGTTCACAACCTACAAATCGTAGGTACACAACATGCCAGCCGCAGGATCGCAACATGCAACATGTTTGAGCAGTGTTTCGCGTCGCGCATGCTTCGGCATGCGCCGTGCCGGAACACCCCCTGGTAGCGCCGGCAATCACACGGAGTGCGATACGCTCACAACGAATATTTGCGCGGTCCGATCGTGTTCTATTTGCGCTTCGTCTCGATCACATCCCAGATGCGCTTTGCGATATCCGGGCCGCCGACATTGCGAATGGCGCGCAGGCCGGTCGGCGAGGTGACGTTGATTTCCGTGAGGTGACCGTCGATCACATCAATGCCGACAAAGATCAGCCCGCGTTCGCGCAGGGATGGCCCCAGCCGCTCGCAGATCTCGCGTTCGCGCGGGGTGAGGTCGGTGTCCTTGGGCGAGCCGCCGCGCACCATGTTCGAGCGCAGGTCGTCCGGCGCCGGCACGCGATTGACCGCGCCGGCATATTCGCCATCCACGAGGATGATGCGCTTGTCGCCATGCTTCACCGCCGGCAGGAAGGTCTGCACCATCCATTGCTCGCGGAAGGTGGTGGCAAACAGGTCGTAGAGCGATCCGAAATTCAGGTCGTCGCGGGTGAGCCGGAACACCGCCGCGCCGCCATTGCCATAAAGCGGCTTCATGACGATGTCGCCATGCTCCTCGCGGAAGGCCTTGATCTCGTCGAGGTCGCGCGTGATCAGCGTCGGCGGCATCAGGTCGGAAAATTCCATCACGAAGATCTTTTCCGGCGCATTGCGCACATGCGCGGGATCGTTGACCACCAGCGTCTGCGGGTGCACGCGCTCCAGCATATGCGTGGTCGTGATATAGGCCATGTCGAAGGGCGGGTCCTGCCGCAGCAGGATCACGTCGAAGGCGGTCAGGTCTTCGCGGCGCGCCTCGCCGAGATCGAAGTGATTGCCGATCTCGTCGCGCACGGTCAGCCCGTTCACGGTCGCGAAGACCCGGTCGCCGCGCTGCGCCATCTTGTCGGTGGTGTAATAGAACAGCTGGTGTCCGCGGGCCTGCGCCTCAAGCAGCAGCGCGAAGGTCGAATCGCCGCGGATATTGATCCGGGCGATCGGGTCCATCTGGACGGCGACTTTGAGCACCATGGTCGGTCACTTTCGATGCAGACAATTCGGGCGGTTGCTCTACCCCTTTTCGCGGCGCATCGCGAGGGGCCGCATTGTCATGCGAGCCGTGCCCGCCGCACATGTCATTCCATCTCGAAGGCGCCCGGAATATGGACCGGCTCCGCGTTCGGCGCCACCAGGATGACATCGAAGCGCATGTCGTGCGATGCGTCGTCGGGATGGGCGGCGAGCCACATCGCGGCCGCGCTTGCGATCCGGCGCCGCTGCCGCAGCGTCACCGAATAGGCCGCATCGTCGAGCCGTCCGCGCGCCTTCACTTCCACAAAGATCAGAAGCGGTCCCTGCCGCGCGACGATATCGATCTCGCCGGCCGGGCAGCGCCAGCGCATCGTGTCGATGGTGAAGCCCTGCGCGCGCAGGACATCGGCGGCGCGGTTCTCCGCCGACAGGCCCAGTTCGAACGCCCTCTGACGCTTGGGTGCAGGCGGCGGACGTTCAGCCTTCATCGCATGTGTCCTCAGCCGTCCGCCTTCGCGATATCGAGCGCGCGCTGATAGACGTCGCGGCGCTGCCAGCCGGTCGCGGCCACAACCTCGGCCACCGCATCCTTGACCGACAGCCGCGTCATCGCCGCGCGCAGCAGGCCGTCGATATCGCCGGCTGCCGCCGGAGCCTGCTCGGCGGGCGGCGCGATCACCAGGACAAACTCGCCGCGCGTCTCAGCCTCTCCTGCATAATGCGATGCCAAAGCCGGAAGCGTGTCGCGGCGGATCTCCTCATGCAGCTTGGTCAATTCGCGGCAGATCGCGGCCTCGCGATCGCCGAGGATTGCGGCCAGCGCCGCCAGGCAATCCGCGATGCGCGGGCCGGATTCGAACAGAACAAGACTGCCCGGAATGTGCAGCAAGGCGCGGATGCGCGCGTTGCGCGCGGCGGCCTTTGGCGGCAGGAAGCCTTCGAAAAAGAAACGATCGGTCGGTAATCCCGACGAGACCAGCGCGGTCAGCACCGAAGATGCGCCGGGAATGGCCGAGACCGAAAGCCCGCGTTCATGCGCCTCGCGCACCAGCTTGAATCCGGGATCGGAAATCAGCGGCGTGCCTGCATCGGAGATCAGCGCAATCGCTTCGCCGCCCGTAATCCGCTCCAGCAATTTCGGCCGCGCGCTTGCGGCATTGTGTTCGTGATACGGCGTCAGTGGCACCGCGATCCCATAATGCTGCAGCAGCCTGCGGCTGACGCGGGAATCCTCACAGGCAATCGCGTCTGCTGCCGCCAGCGTCTCCAGCGCGCGCAATGTGATGTCACTTAAGTTTCCGATCGGCGTCGCGACGAGATAGAGCCCCGGCGCGAGTGCGGGCGCATGCAGGCGCGCCCCTGCGACAAGGAACTCGCGTGTGGGGGCGGGTTGCGTCACGGCAACACCTGACAAGACATGCATTCCGGCCGGTTAAACATTCTATGACAATATGCCAGATTGGACCTATCAGCGCGAAGGTCACACGCGCCAGGCGGGTTCAGGGAAGTTTTCGTGTTTCGTTTATTGCCGTATTCGGCGCGGATGTCGCGCCGTCACGTCCTGTTTTCCGCGATTGCGGCGGCCGGATTGCTCGCGGGCTGCGCGGGGCAGGATGCTGGAAGTCCGCTCGGGCAGACGCTGCCGCCGACCGAGGCAAATGCGGCGGCCGGCGCGGGTCAGGTCAAGGTGGCGCTGATCCTGCCGCTGTCGGCGGGCGGCAATGCAGGCGCTGCGGCGCAGGCCATGCGAAATGCAGCCGAGCTTGCGCTGGTCGAATTCAACAGCACCGAGATCCAGCTCATCGTCAAGGACGATGCCGGCAACCCGCAGGCCGCGCGGCAGGTGGCGGCGCAGGCGATGGATGAAGGTGCGGAAGTTATTCTCGGACCGCTCTTTGCCCCTGCCGTGCAGGCGGTCGGACAGATGGCGCGGCCGCGCAATATCCCGGTCATTGCCTTTTCCACCGATACCAGCGTCGCCGCGCGCGGGGTCTATCTGCTGAGTTTTCTGCCCGAAACCGATGTCCTGCGCGTCCTGAATTACGCCTTCTCGACCGGAAAGCGGTCCTTCGCCGGGCTCATGCCGGACAACGCCTATGGCTCGGTGGTGGAAGCCACCTTCCGCACCGATGTGGCCCGGCGCGGCGGCCGGGTGGTGGCGCTGGAACGCTATCCGGCGGATCGCGCCAAGCTCGGCAATGCCGTGCGCAATGTCGCGCAGGCGGCCGGTAGCGCCGACGCAATCTTCCTGCCCGACGGGGCCGATACGGTGCCGAGCGTGGTGAGCGCACTCGCGTCCGCCGGCGTCAATACACGCCGCACGCAATTGATCGGCACCGGCCTGTGGGACGATCCGCGCATCTTCGAGGATCAGGCGATGCAGGGCGGCCTCTATGCCGCGCCGGATGCGGCCGGCTTTGCCAGCTTCGCGCAACGCTACCGCGCCAAATACGGGCAGGAGCCGGTGCGGACCGCGACCCTTGCCTATGATGCGACGGCGCTGATCGCTGCGCTTGTCCGCACGCAAGGCGGACGTTTCACGGCGGAAATGCTGACCAACGCATCCGGCTTTGCCGGCATTGACGGGATTTTCCGCTTCAAGAACGATGGCACCAATGAGCGCGGGCTCGCAGTGCTGCGGGTCACGCCGTCCGGTGGAGAGATCGTCAGTCCGGCGCCGAAATCCTTCGTGCCGTCCGGCACCTGATCAGGCGGCGAGATCGGCCACCACTGCATCGAGAATCGGGAAAGCCGATTGCGTCACGCGCAGATAGCCGCGTGCGGTCGTTTCGACCGCGCCCTCGGCGCGCAGGATGGCGATCCGTTTTTCGTCGAGCGGGCGGCCCGACATCTGCGCAAAGCGCTCCGGATCGATGCCTTCCGCAAGCCGCAGGCCCATCAGCAGATACTCATCGGCGCGCTCTTCGCGGGTCAGCGCTTCGTCCACGACCAGTCCGTGACCCAGCGCCTCGACGCGCATCAGCCAGCTTTCCGGACGCTTTTCCGTTGCGGTAGCATAGCGGCGCCCGTTCAGTTCGAGGCGGCCATGCGCACCCGGACCGATGCCCGCGTAATCGTCGCCGCGCCAATAAACGAGGTTATGCCGGCATTCGGCGCCGGGTCTCGCATGGTTGGAGATTTCGTAGGCCAAAAGTCCTGCCGCACCGCAGATCTCCTGCGTCGTGTCGTATAGCGCGCGGGCGAGATCGTCGTCCGGCGTTGCGATCTTGCCGGCGGAATGCAGCGCGAAGAACGGCGTGTCGGCTTCGATGGTGAGTTGATACAGCGACAGATGTTCGGCAGCTTCCGCAATCGCGCGCCTGAGTTCTTCCGCCCATGTCTCGGGCGATTGTCCCGGCCGCGCGTAAATGAGATCGAAGGAATAGCGATCGAAGACCGAGCGCGCGATCGCGACGGCGTTCAGCGCTTCCTGTGCGCTGTGCAGCCGGCCAAGCTCCTTCAATGCATCATCGTTGAGCGCCTGCACGCCAAGCGAAACGCGATTGACGCCGGCTGAGCGGAAACCGCGAAAGCGTTCGGCCTCGACGCTGGTCGGATTCGCCTCGATGGTGACTTCGACATCCGGCGCGACCGTCCAGTGTCTGGCAATGCCATCGAGGATGGCCGCAACGGTTTGCGGCCTCATCAGCGATGGCGTGCCGCCGCCGAAAAAGATCGTGGACACGGTACGGCCCGGCACGCGCGCCGCATTGGTTTCGATCTCGCGCAGGAAGGCGGCAACGAACCGCTCCTCGTCGATCCCGCCATGGCGGACATGGCTGTTGAAATCGCAATAGGGACATTTCGACAGGCAGAAGGGCCAGTGCACATACACACCAAAGCCCGCCGCGGGAGGAATCGTTAATGTCATGTTAAGGATAATAGGTCGTGGCGCCCAATCCGGCCAGCGGTAAGGCTGCGATCGCTAAAATTGTAACGATTTAGACGGTCAAATAGTTAACGCGTGTCTGCGTTGCAGCGCTGATCCCCGTCCGGCGCGACAGCTTCAGCCGCCGGTTTTGCCGAGGCACGCTTCGGCCAACTGCATGAAGGCACGCGCGCGATGCGACAGGCCCTCGCCATGCGGCGGCAGACCATGTTTCTCGTCGGAGGTCATCTCCCCGAAGGTGCGGTCATGGCCGTCGGGCAGGAACATCGGATCGTAACCGAAACCCTTGTCGCCGCGCGGCGGCCAGACCAGCGTGCCTTCG
Organism: Pseudomonadota bacterium; assembly: GCA_023392205.1. Lineage (GTDB taxonomy): Bacteria > Pseudomonadota > Alphaproteobacteria > Rhizobiales > Xanthobacteraceae > Pseudorhodoplanes. The sequence goes on along the minus strand of JAEVZN010000357.1, from coordinate 9,490 downwards.
ACAATCGCTTCGAATTCCTCCAGATGGCCGTCCGGCCAGGCAATGCACAGAGCCGACACGAAATGCGCCGTGCGCAAGGCCGGCTTGGTCGCGCCGTGATCGGACAGCATGGAATGGATCACTTCCATCGCGCGGGCGAAGTTCTTGTCCGAGCCGGCCCAGCGCGCCGAGTGAATGCCGGGCGACCCGCCCAGCGCATCGACGACGAGGCCGGAATCGTCGGCGAAGGCGGGCAGGTTCGCGGCATTCGCCGCAGCCGTCGCCTTGATGGCGGCGTTTTCGGCAAAGCTCGCGCCGGTTTCTTCCGGCTCCGGCAAACCGAGATCGCCGGCCGACACCGCCTCGACGCCATACAGCGCCAGCAATTCGCGCATCTCGCGCAGCTTGCCGGAATTATGCGTGGCGATCACGACCTTGCCGGTCAGCGGGCGATGGCGGGCTTCCATCATGTGACGGCCATCTTCTGCAGATCGACCAGCTTGCCGATGCCTTTGCGCGCAAGCGCCAGCAATTCCAGGAATTGCGGCTCGGTGAACGGGACTTTCTCGGCAGTCCCCTGGATCTCGATAATGCCGCCCGCGCCGGTCATGACGAAATTCGCATCCGTGTCGGCTTCCGAATCCTCGGCATAATCGAGATCGAGCACCGGCGTGGTCTTGTAGATGCCGCAGGAAATCGCGGCGACATGATCGCGCAAGGGTTCGCCGCGCAGCATGTTGCGTGCCTTCATCCATTGCAGGCAATCATGCAGGGCGACCCATCCGCCGGTGATGGCCGCGGTACGGGTGCCGCCATCGGCTTGGATCACGTCGCAATCGATGGTGATCTGCTTCTCGCCGAGCGCGACCAGATCGACCACCGTGCGCAGCGAGCGGCCGATCAGCCGCTGGATCTCCACCGTGCGGCCGCTCTGCTTGCCGGCCGAGGCCTCGCGGCGAGTGCGCTCCGACGTGGCGCGCGGCAGCATGCCGTATTCGGCTGTGACCCAGCCGCGGCCCTGACCCTTCAGCCAGGGCGGCAGACGCTCTTCCAGCGTGGCAGTGACCAGGACATGGGTCTCGCCGAATTTCACAAAGCAGGACCCTTCCGCATATTTCACCACGCTGCGTTCGAGCGAAACCCCGCGCAATTCGTCCGGCGCCCGTCGGCTTGGCCGCATCCTGTACCCCTCGCTGCTGCTGTGATCGAAGGCCTTTTTGGCCCTTGGCTGACCGGCTTTTAGGTGGCACAGCCGCAACCTTCAAGCGCGCGTCGGCAGATTCGCCAGGGGCAGGCAGCGATCGATGGGGTTTCTGGACAATCTGCTGAAGCCGATCCGGGCTTTCCGTCCCACCTATCTGCCTCTGCTGATGGTCTATTTCGCCTATGGGGCGCTGGGCCTGATCGACGTCACCCGCGACATGTGGGTGAAGGAGCAGCTCACGCTCTCGCCCGCGCAACTGGCCGGGGTCGCGGTCTGGCTGACCTTGCCCTGGACCATCAAAATGGTGTTCGGCGAACTTGTCGACACCGTGCCGATTTTCGGCTCGCAGCGTCGGGCTTATGTTTTTATCGGCGCGATCTTTACCGCCAGCGGTCTGGTTACGCTGGCAGGCGCCGCCGGCGGCTGGCTGCAATTCCTGCCGCCGGACCGTCTGTATGTGTTCGGCGCGTTGCTGATCGTGATTGGGACCGTGATCCAGGACGTCGTCGCCGACGCGATGTCGACCGAGGTGGTGCCGCGTGTCGACGAGACCGGCGCACCGAAGCCCGACGACCAGGTGCGCTCCGAACTCGGCATGGTGCAGGTCCTGGGCCGGCTCTCGCTGTCGGCCGGGATCGTCGCCGTGGCCGGCCTGTCCGGGCTGCTGGCCGGATGGTACGGGCGCGAGACCGTGTTCCTGATGGGCCTGATCATCCCGGCAATCTCGCTGACCGGGGTCTTTCTCATTCGCGAAGGCACGCCGGAGCGGCGGCCGACCGACTGGCGCATTCTCGGTGGCGGACTTGCCTTCGGGGCCGTGGTTCTGGCGGTGGCGCTGAGCGGCGTGCCGTTCGGACAGGAGATCATCTTTGCGATCTCGATGGGGGTCATCTGCACCATGCTGGTCTTCGTCACCCGCGATACCGATCACAAGAGCCGGATGGCGATCCTCTACACCACCATCATCATCTTCGCCTTCCGCGCGACGCCGGCAGTCGGCGACGGTTATTTCTGGTGGACGCTCGACATCCTGAAATTCGACGAACAGTTTTACGGCGTGCTGCGCCAGACCGGCGCGGTGCTGGCGATCCTCGGCATGTGGTTCTTTGCCAAGCAACTCACCGAATATTCGGTGACCAAGACGCTGTTCTGGCTGGCGATCATCGGCTCGATCCTGTCGCTGCCGAGCCTCGGACTCTATTACGGCCTGCATGAATGGACGCAGCAGGCCTTCGGTTTCGGCGCGCGCTCGATCGCCATCATCGATACGGCGGCGGCCTCGCCCTTTGCGCAGCTCAGTATGATCCCGCTTCTGACCCTGATCGCCTTCTATGCCCCGCCGGGGCACCGGGCGACCTGGTTCGCGCTGATGGCCTCGCTGATGAACATGGCGCTGGTGGCGGGGCAATTGCAGTCGAAATATCTCAACCAGACCTTCGAGGTGCAGCGTGGCGATTACGGCGAACTGGGCGGGCTGCTGATCGCCGCCACGATTCTCGGTTTCGTGCTGCCGATCGGAGCCATCCTGCTGTTCGGGCGCAAGGTCTGACCTGCATCGCAGCGCTTGCAATCCGCCGCCGCAATCGACAATTCTCTTGCGTTGCAAGGTGTTTATGCGTGGCAGGGAGTCTGGCATTGGCGTCTCACGACATACCGATCGGATCGACCCAGGTCTCGCTCCTGCAATTGAGCGACCGGTCGCGGGATATCTTCCGCCAGATCGTCGAAAGCTATCTGGCCACCGGCGAACCGGTCGGCTCGCGCAATATTTCCCGCCTGCTGCAGGTCTCGCTGTCGCCCGCCTCCGTGCGCAACGTGATGTCGGATCTCGAACAGCTCGGCCTGATCTATGCCCCGCACACCTCGGCCGGGCGGCTACCGACCGAACTCGGCCTGCGCTTTTTCGTCGACGCGCTGATGCAGATCGGCGACCTGACCGAGGTGGACAAGCGTGCGATCGAGGCGCAGGTCGCCGGGCGCGGCCAGACCTATGAGAATGTGCTCACCCAGGCCTCCGGCCTTCTGTCGGGCCTGACCCGCGCCGCCGGCGTGGTGCTGACCGCGAAATTCGATGTCGTCCTCAAGCATGTCGAATTCGTCCGCCTGGAACCGGAGCGGGCGCTGGTCGTACTCGTGGCGGAGGACGGGCAGGTCGAGAACCGCATTCTGCCGATTCCCGCCGGCCTGCCGACCTCGGCGCTGGTCGAGGCCTCCAATTTTCTGAATTCGCGCATTCGCGGCAAGACGCTCGGCGAATTGCGTGTGGAACTCGAACTGGCGCTGGAAGCCGGCAGGGCCGAACTCGATCAGCTGACCCAGAAGATCGTCACCGCAGGCGTGGCGAGCTGGTCGGGCGGCGCCAGCGACGACCGCAAGCTGATCGTGCGCGGACAGTCGCATCTGCTCGACGATCTCAAGGCGCTGGACGATCTGGAGCGGGTGCGTCTGCTGTTCGACGATCTGGAAACCCGCCGCGAGGTGATCGATCTGCTCGGCCGTGCGGAGCGCGCCGACGGCGTGCGCATTTTCATCGGATCGGAGAACAAGCTGTTTTCCCTGTCCGGTTCCTCCACCATCATCGCGCCCTACCGGGATTCCGCCGGCCGCATCGTCGGTGTGCTGGGCGTGATCGGCCCGACAAGGCTGAATTATGCGCGGGTGATTCCGATGGTCGATTACACCGCCAAGGTCGTGTCGCGGATTCTCTCGGGCTAACTGACATCCCCGGCCCGAAACTTGATTTTTCTGCGCAGAATTCTGATATCGGAGGCCATCACCGGCAGAACTGGTATTGGACGGACGCGATGAACGATACGCCACGCCCCGACGCGACGGAGCCCGAGACGGACAATCCCGGCGAGGCGAAGGTCTCAAAGCCTTACGTCGACCCGTCATTTCTGGTCGACGAAGCGGCCGAGATGAAGAACCGGCTGCTGCGCACTCTTGCCGATATGGAAAATCTGCGCAAACGCACCGAGCGTGAGGTCGCCGATGCCCGGCAATACGGGATCGCGGGCTTTGCGCGCGATATCGTCAGCGTGGTCGACAATTTCCGCCGCGCGCTGGAAGCGGTCGGCCCCGAGCTGCGCAGCGGCGAGGATGCGGCCATTTCCGCCCTGATCGAAGGCGTGGAACTGACCGAGCGCGATCTTCTCAAGGCTCTTGAAAAGAATGGGGTGCGCAAGATCGAGCCGCTGGGCGAGAAATTCGACCCAAACCTGCATCAGGCCATGTACGAGGTGCCGGACCCCTCCGTGCCCTCCGGGAGCGTGGTGCAGGTGGTGCAGCCGGGCTATGTGATCGGCGAGCGCATCCTGCGGCCGGCGCTGGTGGCCGTTGCCAAGGGCGGCCCGAAAGCGACTGCGGGCGCGTCCGCAGAATCGGGCGGCGGCGAGAATCCGAATGAAAAGTAGGATCTAGATCGCCGAAGCGGGGGATTTATGCTGCGGTCATGTTGCGCAGCATAACGCGCCCCCGGCGCATCTAGCGCGTGTCGATGCCGTCGCGGACGGCGCGGAAGCGTGGGAAATTGTCAAGCCATTGCTCGCGCGGCGAGACGCCCACCACCCGGATGAAGCCGCCGGCGCTGAATCTCGTCCATTGAACGATCGTGACCTCGCGGTCGGTGTCGGCCGACTGGCCTTCGAGCCGCACTTCGTAGCCGGGCTGGCCGCCGATCCGCATCGCTTCGGCAAAGACCAGCTTCAGATTCTTGTAGCCCTGTATGTTGCGCAGGATTTCCTGCGAGAAGGTCGCCCGCTGATCCGGCTGCGAGGGGGCGCCGCCACCGATGGAAATCATCAGCACCGGATCGGTCGGCGCGACATCGACATGCGCCGGGCGTTCGGTCAGCATCAGGGCGCGGCCGGGCAACAGCGAGCGCACGCCTTCGAATTTTGCGAGATCGGTCACCTTGAACGGCATCTGGTCGAGGATTTCTTCCGGCGGAACGCCCGGCCGCAAGGCGACCGAGCCCAGTGCCTTGCGGATCTCGGCGTCGGGATAGGCATCGCTGGCCTCCTCGGGCACCTGTGCGGTGATGACGAAGGCCAGGGCCACGTCGCTGTCATGACTTGCGACCGTGCGGCGGGTGATCATCAGCCATTTCTTCAGCTTGACGCCTTCGGTTTCCTGATCGCCCACGACCAGATGGGCGGCGCCGCCTTCGGTCAGCAGGATCTCGCGCTTGGCATTGCTGACGCCGGGGATGTTGATGGCCCCGGCGCTCATCGCCTTGAGAAATTGCTCATAGGCTGGTCCGGGCAATTGCGCGATCAGGATCGCGGCCTTGCGCTCGCGGTCCTCGAAGCCGGGAAATGCTTCGCTCACCGTCATTCCCGCCGGTGGCGTGAGGCCGATCTGCGAGCCCACCGGGTAAACGGTCTCGGCCGTGGCCGGCCTGGCCAGCAGTGCAAATGCCAGCAGCAATGCAATCGAAAACAGACGGGATAAGATCATGCGTCGGAAAGACCGTTCAATCGAGACGTAAGACAGGCGCGAAAGCGCATGGCTTCCGGCTGGGGCGAAATGGTATTCCGGCTTGCCGGGGCGGATGGGGTCCGGTGTCGAAGCTTTACCATCAAACATGGCCGGTGGAAGGCGCGGGCCATGGTTGTGGACCCGCCGGGACGGCCAGCCGGATCACGATGCGATGATTTCCACGGTCATAGGTGTCGCCGACCTTGCGGGAGTGGCGGTGTTCGCGGTGTCGGGGGCGCTGGTCGCCTCCCGCAAGCAGATGGACCTGGTGGGCTTCGCATTGCTGGCGACGGTCACCGGTATAGGCGGCGGCACCCTGCGCGATCTGGTACTCGGGGTACAGCCGGTCTTCTGGGTGCGCGAGCCGGTCTATGTCGCGGTCTGTGTCGGGGTGGCCCTGCTGGTGTTTTTCACCGCCCATGTCCCGGAATCGCGCTACCGGGTGCTGCTCTGGCTCGATGCGGTCGGCCTGTCCTTCTTCTGCGCCGCCGGAGCCGCCACCGCTCTGCTGGCCGGGACCGGCTGGTTCATCGCGGTGGTGATGGGGGTGATCACCGCCACATTCGGCGGCATCGTTCGCGATGTGCTGGGTGGCGAGGTGCCGATCATCCTGCGCCGTGAAGTCTATGCGACCGCAGCCCTGGCCGGGGCGGGCACGTATGTCGCGGTGCTGCATGCCGGTGCGCCGGGTGCGCTGGCGCTGCTCGCAGGGTTCTCGGTCTGTCTCGTTATTCGCGGTCTGGCGCTGAAGTTCGGCTGGTCGCTGCCGGTCTATCGCGCACGGCCGGGCCGCTCTCCCGACGAGATCGGGCCATCACGGCGCTAGGTCCGGGCGGCCGGCGGCCGCAAGTCCGGACCGGGCAAGGCAAATTCACGCGTCCGGCCGGGCGCTGGGCCCTGTCAGTCCTTGCGGCCATAGGGCTCACTCGTATATGAGCCATGGCGCCGCAGGGCTGTGGCGAACCAACATATCAGGGGGTCGGATTTTAGGACGTCGGCGGTGTTGACCCCGCTTTGCATTGTCCGTTCGGGTGCCGGCATTGGGCCCGGCCGATCTGCCAGGAAGAGAGGAATGTAAAAAAATGGCGAAGGTCATCGGCATCGACCTCGGCACCACGAATTCGTGCGTGGCCGTGATGGAAGGAAAATCCCCGCGTGTCATCGAGAACGCGGAGGGCATGCGCACCACACCCTCGATTGTCGCGTTTACCGACGACGGCGAGAGGCTGGTGGGACAGCCGGCCAAGCGCCAGGCAGTCACCAATCCGGAAAAGACCATCTTCGCGGTCAAGCGCCTGATCGGACGGCGCTACGACGACCCGACGGTGGAAAAGGACAAGAAGCTTGTCCCCTACAAGATCACCAAGGCCTCGAATGGCGACGCCTGGGTCGAAGCCGACGGCAAGACCTATTCGCCGTCGCAGATTTCCGCCTTCATCCTGCAGAAGATGAAGGAGACGGCCGAAGCCCATCTCGGCCAGAAGGTCGAGCAGGCGGTCATCACCGTCCCGGCCTATTTCAACGACGCGCAGCGTCAGGCCACCAAGGACGCCGGCAAGATCGCGGGACTGGAAGTCCTGCGTATCATCAACGAGCCGACAGCGGCCGCGCTGGCCTATGGCCTCGACAAGTCCAAGAGCGGCACCATCGCGGTCTACGATCTCGGCGGCGGCACCTTCGATATTTCCATTCTCGAAATTGGCGACGGCGTGTTCGAGGTGAAGTCCACGAACGGCGATACGTTCCTGGGCGGCGAAGACTTCGACATGCGTCTGGTCGGCTATCTGGCCGACGAATTCCAGAAGGAGCAGGGCATCGACCTGCGCCGCGACAAGCTCGCCTTGCAGCGGCTGAAGGAAGCCGCCGAAAAGGCCAAGATCGAGCTGTCCTCCACGACGCAGACCGAAATCAATCTGCCCTTCATCACCGCGGATGCGACCGGTCCCAAGCATCTGACCATGAAGCTCACCCGTGCCAACTTCGACGCGCTGGTCGACGACCAGATCCAGAAGACCGTCGAGCCGTGCCGCAAGGCGCTGAAGGATGCCGGCCTGTCCGCCGCCGAAATCGGCGAAGTGGTTCTGGTCGGCGGCATGTCGCGCATGCCGAAGGTGCAGGAGGTCGTGAAGCAATTGTTCGGCAAGGAGCCGCACAAGGGCGTCAATCCGGATGAAGTTGTCGCCATCGGTGCGGCCATTCAGGCCGGCGTGCTGCAGGGCGACGTCAAGGACGTGCTGCTGCTCGACGTGACCCCGCTGTCGCTCGGCATCGAGACGCTGGGCGGCGTGTTCACCCGCCTGCTCGACCGCAACACGACGATCCCGACCAAGAAGAGCCAGGTCTTCTCGACCGCCGAGGATTCGCAGTCGGCTGTGACGATCCGCGTCTTCCAGGGCGAGCGCGAAATGGCGGCCGACAACAAGCTGCTCGGCCAGTTCGATCTCGTCGGCATTCCCCCTGCCCCGCGCGGCGTGCCGCAGATCGAAGTGTCGTTCGACATCGACGCCAACGGCATCGTCAATGTCCAGGCCAAGGACAAGGGCACCGGCAAGGAACAGCAGATCCGCATCCAGGCGTCGGGCGGTCTGTCCGAGGCCGACATCGAGAAGATGGTCAAGGACGCGGAGACCCACGCCGAAGAGGACAAGAAGCGCAAGGCCGCAGTGGAAGCCAAGAACCATGCCGAGGCGCTGGTCCATTCGACCGAGAAGGCCCTGTCCGAACACGGCTCCAAGGTCGAGGAAGCCGATCGCCGCGCGATCGAGAATGCGCTGGCCGATCTGAAGGAAGCGCTGAAGGGCACCGACGCCGATGCCATCTCCGCCAAGGCCAACACGCTGGCGCAGGCGTCGATGAAGCTCGGCGAGGCGATGTACAAGTCGCAGCAGGATGGCGGGTCGGACGGGCCGGATGCGCCCGGCGGCGATGCCGGTCAGCAGCAGGACGACGTGGTCGACGCGGAATTCACCGAAGTCGACGACGACAAGAAGAAGTCGGCGTAATCGTCCGGACCCCGGGTTTGCCCATGGGCATGCCACATAATCGGTTCACCTCCCCCCTAGCGGGGGAGGTCGGCTGCCAGGCAATCGGGATCGGGGCGGTCTTCGCCAATTCCCCGATCCCTGCTCGTTTCCTCTCATTCACCCTCCCCCAAACGGACAGAGGGAACAGGCATCAGTCGCGGCAACGCTGCGCGTCTTTCGCTCTCGCGTAGGGAAGCTCGATGTCCAAGACCTGCTATTACGAAACCCTCCAAGTCTCGCGTACCGCCAGCGACGGCGAGATCAAGAGCTCGTTCCGCAAGCTCGCGATGCAATGGCATCCGGATCGCAATCCGGGCGATGCGACCTGCGAGATCAAGTTCAGGGAAATCAACGAAGCCTATGACGTGCTCAAGGACGGCGACAAGCGCGCCGCCTATGACCGGTTCGGCCATGCCGCCTTCGAGCAGGGCAATGGCGCGGCCGGGCCGCATGGCTTCGGCGCCGATTTCGGCACCACCTTCTCGGACATTTTCGAGGGCATCTTCGGCATGTCCGGCGCCCGCGGACGCCAGTCCAGCGGACGCGAACGCGGCGCCGATCTCCGCTACAACATGGAGATCACACTGGAGGATGCCTATTACGGCAAGACCGCCGAGATCCGCATTCCCACATCCGTCACCTGCGAAGCATGTTCGGGCAGTGGCGCCAAGGCCGGGACAAGGCCCAAGACCTGCTCGACCTGCGGCGGACAGGGGCGCGTGCGGCACGCACAGGGCTTTTTCACACTGGAGCGCACCTGTCCGGCCTGCCATGGCCGTGGCCAGGTCATCGAAGACCCTTGCAC
>JAEVZN010000347.1 GCA_023392205.1 Pseudomonadota bacterium | reverse complement strand
AAATACACGACCGAGATGTATTCCTACGTCACCTCGTTCTGCATCTGCATGAACCAGGCGACCTACGACAAGCTGCCGCCGAACCTGAAGAAGCTGATCGACGATTCGTTTGTCGGCGTCGAAAAGGAAGTCGGCATGGAATGGGACAAGCTCGACGATATCGGCAAAGCGATCATGGTGAAGGACGGCATGACACCGATCGTGCTGTCTCCGGAAGAAGACGCCAAGTTCCGCAAGGTCGGCGCCCAAGTGGCCGACAGCGAAGTCGCGGCTTTGGAGAAAAAGGGGCTGCCCGCGCGCAAGGTCTACGACATGATGCAAACACTGGCCAAAAAGCACGAGAAGGACTCGCGCAATTTCTGGACGCGCTGACCCGTCGCGTCCGATCCGGAAAGGTGTGTCCTTGAAGGACGACAACATCCTGCGGCGCGCGGCCTGGCCCTTCGGCCTCGCCGGCGCCGCCTTTCTCACCTTCATGACGGTTTACACGACCGCCACCGTGGTCATGCGGCAGGGATTCGGCATTCCCACGCTCGGCGTCGTCGATATCATGGAGCTGGCGTTGGTGGCGATGATCTTCCTGGCGTTGCCCGGAAGCTTCCTGCGCGACGAGCATGTGACCATCGATGTGATCGACCAGCTGGTGTCGCGCCGTGTGCGGGTCGCGCTGCGCTTCTTAGGTCTGGTGCTGACGCTGATCCTTCTGGTCATCGTCCTGCGGCAAGTGATCCCCGCCGCCCTCTACAGCTTCGACAGCTATGAAGTCACCATGACGCTCGGCATTCACCGGTCATGGCACTGGTCGCCGATTGTGTTCGGCTTTTCGTTTTCGGTGGCGGCGGTCGTGTGGGTCATTCTCTACTACCTGCGCTATGGCGTGCCGCTCGACCCCAATCTCGATCGCGATCTTGTCGAATAGATCCTGCATGCGCCCGGAGAACGCCGCGTCATGAGTTCGCAGGTGATCGGCCTGATCGCAGTCGGCGCATTGTTTCTCCTGATCGTGCTGCGGGTGCCGGTGGCGATTGCCATGGGCCTTGTGGGTCTGATCGGCTATGCCGCGATCGACGGATGGCCGCGCGCCTTTCTGGCGGCGGCGCAGACGCCCTACGATCTCGCCAACCAATATGCGCTGACCGTGGTGCCGCTCTTCGTGCTGATGGGCGTGGTCGCCTCGCGCTCGGGCATGTCGCAAGAACTCTACCGCGCGGCCAATGCGCTGTTCAGTGGTTTCCGTGGCGCGCTGGCGATGGGCACGGTCGGCGCCTGTGCGGGCTTTGGCGCGATCTGCGGCTCTTCGCTTGCCACCGCCGCCACCATGACACGGGTGGCGATCCCGGAAATGCGCCGCTTCGGCTATGACGAGCGCATTGCCACCGGCACGGTTGCCTCCGCCGGCATTCTCGGTGTGCTGATCCCGCCGTCGGTGGTGATCGTGGTCTATGCCATCATCGCGGAGCAGGGCGTGCCGCAGCTTTTCGCGGCCGCCCTGTTTCCGGGACTTCTGTGCGCCTTCCTGCATCTCGTGGTCATCGCGGCGATCGGCTGGTTGCAGCCCGAGCGGATGCCGCGCATGCCCGGCATGAAGCTGTCCGAGAGGCTGTCCGAACTGGCCTCGCTCTGGAAACTCGCCATCCTGTTCGGCATCGCCGTCGGCGGCATCTATTCGGGCTTCATGAGTCCGACCGAGGCCGCGGCGGTGGCTGCCTTTGTCGCCATTGTGATCGCCCTTGCGACCCGTACGCTCACGCTGCGCGGACTGCTCGATGCGCTGATGGAGACGGTGTGGACCACATCGATTCTGTTCTTCATCATCGTCGGCGCGTTCCTGTTCTCGTATTTCATCGTGCTCACGCAATTGCCGAATGCGCTCACCGCCTGGGTGCAGGGGCTGGGGGTCGCGCCCTTTGTCGTCATCCTGATGATGGTCGGCTTCTATCTGGTACTCGGCTGTTTTCTCGACGCCATCAGCATGATCCTGATCACCGTGCCGGTGTTCCTGCCGCTCGCGGTGTCGCTCGGTTACGATGCGGTCTGGTTCGGCATTCTGGTCCTGGTTGCGGTGGAGATCGGCATGATCACGCCGCCGGTGGGGCTGAATATCTTCATCATCCGCGCGCAGATGCCGGATATCGCGCTGGGCGACATCTTCCGCGGCATTTTGCCCTTCCTGTGGGCGCATCTGGCGCTGGTCGTGCTGCTGATCCTGTTCCCGGCGCTTGCCTTGTGGCTGCCATCGAAACTGTATTGATACCCGATGCGAATCGCCCGCCTTCACGCCTGTGTTATGCGGGCCGGGCCTCGCCTTGTTGGGAGAGATGACCATGCAGCGACACTGGTATCTTGGCGCAGCCGCGCTGGCGGTCTGCCTGGCGGCCGAGCCGCTGGCAGCGCAGGATATGCACAAACATGGCGGGCATCATCCGCGCTTCGAGTATCCGGAGACTTGGGCAAAGCGCTTCGACAATCCGGCGCGCGACGCCTGGCAGATGCCCGACCGCATCGTCGAATCTCTGGCGCTGAAACCTGCCGACAGCGTGGCCGATATCGGTACCGGCACCGGCTATATGGCGATGCACCTTGCGCGCGCCGTGCCGGAGGGACATGTGTTCGCCGTCGATGTCGAGCCCGGCATGGTGGGCTATACGGCCATGCGCGCCAGCACGGAGAATCTCCGCAATCTGCGTGGCGTGATCGGCGACGGCACATCGCCGCGCCTGCCGGAGCCGGTCGATGTCGCGTTCCTGCTCAACACCTATCACCAAGCGAACGGATTACTTCAAGAATTTGCGTGCATCGCTGAAGCCCGGCGCGCGTGTGGCCATTGTCGATTACCGCCCCGACGCTTCGGCCGGTTCACCGAAGCACATGCGCTTCTCCGTCGCGCAAATCACCGATGAGATGGAAGCGGCCGGGTATCGCCTGGCCCAGTCCTTCGACTTCCTGCCGCGACAGAGTTTTCTGATCTTTCAAAAGGCGGATTGAGCGACCGCTGGAGCGCGGAGATCCGTTAGGCTTGCCCGGCGGCCATCGCGGAATCCCTTCCAGGCTCCGGACAGGCGCCGCGCGCGATCTGCCTGCGCAGATGGAAGAGAAGCCCGAGAAGAATCAGCGCTGCGAAGAACAGATACGACTGGACGATGTTCAGCCAGGTATCGCTTGCGTAATTGGTGACCGGAAAATAATTCCCCGACAAGATCCACGCGAGCGCCAGCCATGCGAGGATCGATGCGCGGCGTGCCGTTGCGCAGACCTGCACCAATGCGATGCCGAGGATCGGCAGCATGATGCCGTAATGATGCTCCCACGCGATGGGCGAGGCGATGGTTGCGCAGATCGTTGCGATGCCGAGATCGATAATGCCCGGCCGACGTCCGCGCGCAAACACGGCCGGCAGCAGCGCCATCGTCAGGAAAACGAGGCTTGAGACAAAGGTGGCCGTGGCGACGCTGGCATGGAACGGCGCGAACGCATTCTTGTCGAAGACGAGATTCTCGCCGTTCTGGAAGGCGCGGTGCAGGAGACCGTTGATCGTATTGTTGGCGTAGAACGATTCGCCATGCTGCGAGATGAAGGAGAGCACCTGGAGGTAGGCGAGGTGGTTATGC
>JAEVZN010000315.1 GCA_023392205.1 Pseudomonadota bacterium | reverse complement strand
CGGCAGGCCTGGCCGGCCTGCCCGGCGCGGTGTTCACGGCCACCGGCGCCCGGCCCGACCGCAACAGCGCGCTCGTCAATCTCGGCGTCACCGCCAGGCTCAGCGAGAGCATGACACTCGGCCTCAGCCTGGATGGCGAATTCTCCGCCAACAGCAACCGCCTCGGCGGAGCAGCACAGCTCAGAGTGAGCTTCTGACAGCTTATTCACGGGGAGAGATGAGGCGGCCCCAGGCCGCTCCCGCGCCGCTCCAACAGGGATTGCGGCGGCCAGCAAAACGACCGTGCCGTTCCCCTCGCCTCACGAGAGGCTGGAGGTCAGGCACGGCGAGAACGCAGATATCGAACGAGGCTCGTGCGCTACGCGAAGGAAGGCCGTGGCCGATAAGCGTCAGTTCCAGCCGGACTCCTGCTCGCAAGCCTTGCGAGCCCCGGGATTGGCCTTTTCCCACTGCGTGATCGAGCGGGTTTCGTTGTCGTCCATCATCTCGTTCATGCAGATGCTATAACTCCGCACGATCGCGGGCGTCGCGCCAGCCTCGCCCTTGTTGTCGGCGATGCATTGGTTGATCCATTTCATATCGTCGGCATTCATCGACTGGGCGGACGCGGGCAGGGCGAGCAAAAGCAGCGCGCCGAGCGCAACAAAGCTGCGCCGAAACATCGGGTGTCTCCAAGGTGGAATGAGGGAGGAAGGAATCGAAACGCAGCAAGACTGTGTCGCGCGGCTGCGGACTACAAGCCCTGGTTCCGCTCCGCGTCAGTCATGCACAGGAAGCACGGTCTGGGAGCGCGCGCAGGTGTCAGGGACGGCTAGACGGCGTCGTCCGGGTTCAGGCCGTAGCGTTTGCACAGGGTGCGCACCACGTGAGCGTCGCTACCGCCATGGATCGCGCCGACTACCGCCGATTTGACCTGGCCGCCCTCCATCCCGACCACGGCGACGTAAAGCTGCCGGCCGCTATAGCCGGGCAGGTTGCTTCTGGCATTCACGGAGGCACAGTAATTGGCGTCGCCATTCCCCGCATTGGCGGGGATCTTGGCCCAGCGGTAGCGCGCGGACGCCGGATCCTTGATCACACGGCCCACCGCTGCCGAGATCACGGCTTTCTCGTCGGTGGAGAGATCGCGCAATCCCGCAGCGGATACCGTTGCGGATGTGCCGCCATTATCCTGGGTCACGCAGCCGGCGAGTAGCGGCAAAGCAAGACACAAAGCGGCCACAGCCGCGCGCTTCAGAACCATCCCGCACCCACCCACCTGTCCGCTTCAAGTCCAAGGGCGCGGTTGTTTGCGCGTTGCCGGGCGCTTGTCAATTGAACAGGTGGGGATGGCTTTGCCCTGACGCGCTATTTGCAGGCGATCCCGAGTTCCCGTCGCGCAAAAGCGCTTCAGGAGAGCCAGCGCGTCCAGGCCAGCGCGATCAGCCCGATGGTGCTTGCGAGCAGCGCCGGGGCAGTTGCATGCAGGAAGGGCCGACGCACAGGATTATGCTGGCCGCAATAATAGCAGCGCCGGAACTTGACCAGCACCGGCTCGGATGCCGGCAGTGACGTGCCGCATTGGCGGCAGGCGCGGTGCAGTTCCTTCCGCGAGCCATCCATTCGGGCCTGGTCCGTCATGCGAAACTCCTGCCGACATGCGGGGCATGGATCGACCAGAAGATTGGCATGAGCGTGTTGATCGACAGTTAACCTTGGTGCGGCCTTTCAGCGCTCAGCGGCCGCTGTTCGAGGGTTCGATCTCGCCGCGCCGTTGCAACCAGGTGGCCAGCAGCCAGCATCCCATCGCCCAGGCGGCGCCGACACACCATCCCGCCAGCACATCGGTCGGCCAGTGAACTCCCAGATAGACCCGGCTGGCGCCGACAAGAACGGTCAGCAGGATCGCGACGGTCAGGATATAGGCCTTGAGCCGAGGGCTCGACTGCACGCGCGCGAGGATTGCGCCGAGGGTGAGGAACGTCACCGCCGACAGCATGGCGTGTCCGCTCGGGAAGCTTAGCGTCTGCACCTCGACCAGATGTGCCACGAGATCGGGACGGGGACGCGAAAACAAAAGCTTGAGCCCTTCGCTCAGCGCAAACCCGCCGGCAATGGCGATCACCACGAAGCCGGATGCCGCCCGTTTGCCGTCGATCAGGAGATAGCCAACCGCGACCAGCGCGAGCACGGTGAGCACGGTGAAACTGCCGAGGCTTGTGATGTCGCGCATCACATGTTCCAGCCAGGCCGGCCCGATAGGATCGGCAGGGTCTGCGGGATTGCGCAAGGCGAGCAGGACTGCCTGGTCGAAGGCGCGCGTATCGCCGGAAATCACTTCGCCGGCGAGCTTGCCGAACAGGATCAGCAGCGCTGCCGCAAGCGCGAGAAGGGCGAACGGTACCAGTTCCTCGAATGGCCGTTTGCGCAGCCAGGCAATCATTCAGGCTCCCACATCGCTGTCCGGTAAGGCTTTCATGCTGTTGGTTCTCTCCGCGCAAATGGCTTCCATAACGTCATGCAGAGGCCTGTAGCAAGGCGATGGCAACACTTCATTAAGACAGGCACAAGGCACCGAATCGGGGCCTCGATTCGTTCCCCGCGAACAGACGCGAACCTTGTATCACTTTGCAACGGATTGCGGCGCAAGCGCGTTCATCGTCCGGCCGAAGCCGGTTTCGACGTCAGCGGACAATCGGCATAAGCGATGCCGAGCGCTGTGTCGGCAAATTCGACGCGGAAATCGGCAACGCTCATGCCGGTGGTGAGCGCGAACAATTCCACCCAGAGCATGTTGGCCGCGCGCATGTCGTTGGCGAAGCGGATGACGGCGTCGCGGTCGTCGATGATGAAGGTGCGCAGATCCGATAACAGGCGCACGGGCGGCTGCCGTCGCTCCTGTCCGGCTGCGCGATATGACAGGGTCTGGTGGTTGCGCGCTCCGTTGCGCTGACTGAAATGAATGCGGACGACCGGCGCGCCGTCGAAACACAGGAGTTGCAGCGACGCAAGCTGCAGGCGGAACGGATCGTGCTGCGGCAGGCTGGAATTGCGGGCGCGGCTGATGATCACGGCGCTGTGCGAGGTCCGCCCCGCCACCGGACTGTGCCGCGATTCGATCTTCCACTGGCCTTTGGCGCGCGCTGCGGCGTCTGCCGGCCGGATCTGGACGGCCATGACCTGTACCGCAAGTGTCAGGATCGCACTTGCACTTATGGCGACGAGGCGGCGCACCGGAATCCCCTTTGGGGCAGTCTGAAGGGAGGGTGGCCCTCCTGCAACCGCACCGCGAGCCGTGGCGCGGGGGCCACGCCGGCCGGGGAAACAGCAGTCCGGCGGCATCCCGGTAATCCGGCAGGCGGCGCACCGCCTTTCCGCGCGGCGGATTGGCGCGGGCTTTGCTTGGTCCAGAGGGCCGGGTCATCTCGTGCAAAGAAGAAAAGCCATGTCACATCCGATGACCAACTGTATCGCGTCACCGTTGCCTGCGCGTCCGGTGTCCGACCCTTCGCCCGCCACATCGTCGTTCCGAGGCGGACGGACCAGCGCGGTGTTCGCGCTGCTGCTGACTGCGATTGCCGTCATCCTCGGCGGCGCTGCCGTTGCCGGGGAGTATCATTCCAACCCATGGCTGCTGTCATGGATACCGGCGACCTGTTGCGTCACCAACGATTGCTGCTGGGAAGTGAGCGAGCGTGAACTGAACGCACTTCCGGACGACCAATGGGAAGTGAAGTCGACCGGTCAGGTGCGCAGGCGCACGGCCTGGTCGCCGGACGGCAAGTTCTATCGCTGCGCCTGCGACTACGACAATGTCGACAAGCACTGGGTCAAGCACCAGGGCGCCAATACGCGCTGTCTGTTCGTGCCGATGCGTTCGGTTCAGGCGACGTTCAAGGCGTCCCGGCCGGTGCATTGATCGCGGCGGCTTCTGTACGCAACTTGCGTGATTGAGCGCACGTCAGCGCGTGCGCGAAGGCGCATGATTGCGCGCGCGCGGCCAATACCGCACCGGGATGCCGCTACCGCACCGGGATAACGTCGCTTGCGCCTTTCGCGCCCATATAGACGGCGATCAGGCGCATGGGCGTCGTGCCGGTATTCTCGCCGAAATGGGCGACGTCCATCGCTTCCATCAGCGCATCCCCGGCGCGATAGGTGCGCTTGCCCTTGTCGCCGTAATCCACGGTGATTTCGCCTTCCAGGATATAGGCGAACATCGGGACGCCGTGCTTGTGCTCGATGGTGCGTGCGCCGGGCGCCATGGTCACGATGGCGGCGGTGACCTGCGCCTGGCCTGACGGATAGTGGATCGGTTCACCGAGAATCGTGCTGCCGGTCGAAAGAAGCGGCAGGGCCGGATAGCCTTTGGGCGGCGCCTTGATGGCCGGCGCTTCCTGCGCGCCGGCATCCGCAAGCGATGCGACCAGACAGACGGAGGCGAGAGCTGCGAAGGAATTGCGGCCGGACATGAGAACCTCGCTCGATGTTGTCTTGCGCAAGCGGACATGCGCGGATGCGACAGATTGCAAACTTCTCTACACATTGAGCGTGAACAGCGGGTAAGCCGTCACGCTGGCCCGCGCGAACGCATTCGAACTTCGCGTGCAACACTCGATTAACGATTGCCGGGCCGCGATTCGGGCGCACCCGATTCGTTCTTTGAGAACAAGCGCGAACATCCAGTCATCCGAAAGTACAAGGCTGACGTCACGCCGGGACCGTTGACGGTCCTGAGGGCGCACGCAAAAATTGAACATGTCGCCAAGGGGCAGGGGTCATGATTCTGGGGATGTCGCTTGAAAGCTTCACTGTGCTGCATGTCGCGATCAGCATGGTAGCCATC
>JAEVZN010000256.1 GCA_023392205.1 Pseudomonadota bacterium | reverse complement strand
CGTGAGAACTCCGAGCAGATCGGCCTCCTGCGCGGTGAACCGGCGGAGAATGCAAGACTTGGCGAACGCTTCCAGGCAGTGGCCGACAATTTCATGAAGCTGATGGAGCGCCAGAAGCGGCTTACTTTCTTCACCCAGAGCCATTCGCAGATCGCCATCGTGCTGCCCTTCGTGGTCGTCTCACCGGCCTATTTTGCCGGCGCGATGCAGCTCGGCGGGCTGACACAGACCGCCAGCGCCTTCGGCAGCGTGCAGGAATCGCTGTCGTTCTTTGTCACCGCCTATCGCACCATGGCGGAATGGGCTGCGGTGACCGACCGGCTGGAAGGATTCAACCGCTCGCTGGACCATGCGACGGCACTTGGCGACGGGTCGCAAATCGAAACGATGGCCGCGCCGCGCGGCGGCGCGATCCGGATCGACGGTTTGTCGGTGGCGCGGCCGGATGGCAAAAAGCTGCTCGCATCCATCAATGCCGATTTCGCGCCGGGTGACCGGCTGCTGGTGACCGGTCCGTCAGGCGCGGGTAAATCCACCTTGCTGCGCGCGCTGGCGGGCCTTTGGCCCTATGGCAAGGGCCAGGTCGCGATTCCGGACGACGCCAAAGTGATGCTGCTGCCGCAGCGCCCTTATTTCCCCGTGACCACGCTTGCCATCGCCCTCACCTATCCGGCCGAAGCGGGCACGTTCGACGATGCGACGCTCGCCGAGATGCTCAGTCTTGTCGGACTTCCAGAACTTGAGGCACGGCTGCATCAGGAGGCGCACTGGAACAGGATCCTGTCGCTCGGCGAGCAGCAGCGGCTCGGCATCGCCCGCGCGCTGTTGCAAGAACCGGATTTCCTGTTTCTGGACGAGGCGACGGCATCGCTCGACGAAGAGTCGGAAGCCAGACTTTATGCGTTGCTGCATGAAAAACTGAAGGGCACGACGATCGTCTCCATCGGGCATCGCTCCAGCCTGCATCCGCTGCACGAGCGGCATATGGCGCTGGAGCGGGACGGCGAGGCGCATACGCTGACCGAGCGCCGCCCATTGCCTGCCAAATAAAGGCGGCGCAGAGCGTCGATCCCGGTGCCGCTACCACCAGCGCTGCGGCCAGTGGCTGCGGCGCACGAAATTGGTCCAGGCCCAGCTATAGGCCAGGAGGATCGCAGCGCCTGCCGTCACCGGGACGAGGACATAGGTCCAGGGCATGGCATTGCTGACGATAATCAGCGGATTGATGCCGGCGGGCGGATGAAAGCTTCCGGTCATCAGCATGAGCAGCATCGCTACGCTGACGGCCATTGCGTCGACCCAAGGCTGCGGGCCGGCAAGTTTCAGCGCCACCAGACCGACAATGGCCGACAGGATATGGCCGCCGACCAGCGCGCGCGGCTGCGCGGGCGCGGCGTCGGGCGTGCCGGTCACAAGCACGATGGAGGTTGCAAACGGGACCGAAGCCAGCGGAAAGGCCGACTGGACCGACAGCAGATACATCAGGCCGACCGCCAGGCCACCGCCGGCGGCCCCCGCAAGCATCATGGGCCAGGATCTCTCGTCGCGCATGGGAGGAAGGGTGCAATGCCGGTGCCAATGACGCAACAGCGCTCACCAAATGCCACCTATGCCCATGCGATACCCGCAAACGAAAGGCGGCAGCCTTTCAGCCACCGCCCGTCGCAACTTGGAGCCAGATAAACTTGGTGCCTTATCCCGGAAGAACCGGGCGTCCGGTTACTTCAGATCGTTCAGTGTCGTGTCGAAGGACAGCTTGGCGATATAGGCCTCGCCGCACCACTTCGACGTCCCTGCGCCAGTGCTCGTGAAGCCGCTCACATTGCCGCTCAGGACGCTGCAGTTTTCCGGCGACAGGTCGGTGTCGTGATAGCGCAGATCGAGGGTCAGCGCCTTGTAGGTGAAGCCGATGCCCGCATTCCAGTAGGTATAGTCGGGCAGATCGGATGCCGGAAGAAGCAGGGTCTGGGTGCCCAGCCAGTAATGCGCGATCTCGCCGGACACATAGGCGCCCACGGGAGCGGTGGACGGTGTGAACACGTATTTCGCGGTACCGGACAGGTAGGTGCCGCTCGCGCCGGTCTTCAGCCAATCGTCAGCGTAATAGATGGCCGCGCCGACAGTGAAGGCATCGGTCATGGCCCAGGAGAACTTGCCGTAGACTTCCCAGAAGTCTGTATCGACCGGACCCACGACGCCCGCGATCCCTTCCTTGGGATAGTGGTAATACATCGCGCCGAAGTCCCAGCTGAATTTGTCGTAGGTGAGCCGGATACCGCCGTAATAGTCGATTTCGGCGGTCGGATTGGTCACGAGATCGACGCTCCAGCCGGCGATGCCAGCGTAGAAGGTGACGGCCTCACTGGCCTTGTATTGCCCCTCGAAATAGGCGCCGGCGGACGGACCACGGTCGGATTGCGAGATACCGCGGAAATTGTAGTCGGTCATCACTGCGCCGCCGATGGCGACGTTCCAGGGATTGACATAAACCGGCGCCGGCGCGGCCTTGTAGACCGGAGCAATATCGGCAGCGATGGCCGGTGCGCTGGCGACAATGGCCGCCGCCGCGAAAGCCGGAAGTACGAACTTCTTCATTTCTAGCCCCTTCATGTCGACGCTTTCTCTGACGAATGACTGTCGCGAATCTCGCGTCGCAGCCCCCGAAACCCCGTCCCTGCACTGTTTTGCAGTTGCGGCAATTCCGCACGGAAAGGTTGACGCGGCCAACGCGAAAATTTCGGCAGATGCTGCCTTTTTGGGCGAAAGGGGTCTTAAAGCGCCTCTAGAGCGGTTCATCGCTTGACTGAATCGGCGGGGATTCCGGATCAGCGGGATTTGTGATTCAAGA
>JAEVZN010000238.1 GCA_023392205.1 Pseudomonadota bacterium | reverse complement strand
CGACGCCGAGCGGCTTGAGCGCATCGAGAATGGCATTCATGACCGTCGGCGGCGCGCCGATGGTGCCGCTTTCGCCGATGCCCGTGACGCCAAGCGGATTGGTTTTCGACGGCACTTCTTCCAGATGCGTCTCGATCTCGGGGAACAACGTCGCGCGCGGCATTCCGTAATCCATGAAGGTGGCGGCCAGCATCTGTCCGGATTCGCGGTCATAGACCGCATGCTCCACCAGCGCCTGTCCGATGCCCTGCGCAATGCCGCCGTGGATCTGGCCGCGCACGATCATCGGATTGAGCACCACGCCGAGATCGTCGACCACGAAATAGCGGTCAATAGTCACTTCACCGGTTTCCGGATCGATTTCCAGTTCGCAGACATGCGAGCCGTTGGGATGGTTCGGCGGATTGGTGGAGTAGGTCCCCTGCGCTTCGAGGCCGACGCCCATCTTTTCGGTGAGCGGTCCCATCGGCGCATAAAAGGCTTTGGCCACTTCGGTCAGCGGGATCGTCTTGTCGGTGCCCACCACGCGGAACGAGCCATCCTTGAATTCGAGATCACCCTCGGCGGCTTCCATCAGGGCCGCGGCCATCGGCTTGGCCTTGTCGACAATTGCTTCCGAAGCGACCTTCAGTGCGTTTCCGCCCACCAGCGAGGAGCGCGCCGCATAGGTGCCGCGGCCGAAGGGCACGGACGCCGTATCGCCCTGAATGAAGCGAATGGTCTCGAAGGGCACGCCCAGCCATTCATGCACCAGCTGCGCGAACACGGTCGCATGGCCCTGACCGTGCGAATGCGTGCCGGCGATGATCGACACCGAACCGCTCGGATCGAAACGCAGGTCCATGCGGTCGTTAAAGATGCCGCCCTGCTCGATGTAGAATGTGACCGCGCGTCCGCGCAGCCGCCCCTTGGCTTCGGAGGCTGTCTTGCGCGCCTCAAACCCCTTCCAGTCGCTGACATCCAGGCACTTGTTCAGCACCCGATGGAATTCGCCTGAATCGTAAACCCAGAAAGTTGGCGTGGTGTAGGGCAGCTTGTCTTCGGTGATGAGATTGCGGCGGCGGATTTCGTCCGGCGCGATGCCGATCTCGCGTGCCGCCTGTTCGATCAGGCGTTCGGTGAAATAGGCCGCTTCCGGACGCCCCGCGCCACGATAAGGCCCAACCGGCGACGAATTGGTCAAAAGCCCCTGCACCATCACATGCAATGCCTGGATGTCATAGGCCTCCGGCATGAAGCGGAGCGCGAACGCCGCAGGCACAAGGCCCGGTCCGACGAAATAGGCCCCGATCTGGTACAAGGCCTTGGCGCGCAGCCCGAGAATCTTGCCATTCTCGTCGAGCGCCATCTCGCCATACATCACCATCTCCCGGCCATGCCGGTCGGTCAGCAGGCTCTCGGTGCGGGTGGCGACCCATTTGACCGGCCGGCCGAGGCGCTTGGACGCCCACAGCACCACGCAATCGTCCGGAAACGGACTTCCCTTCAGGCCGAAGCCGCCGCCGACATCCGGCGAGACGACGCGGATCTGGCTCTCCGCGCAATGGAAGATGTGCGACAGCTCCATCCGCACGCCGTGCGGATTCTGCGAGCAGGTATAGAGCGTGTATTGGTCGTCAGATTCGCTGTAATCGCCGATGGCGACGCGCGGCTCCATGGCATTGGGCGCCAGCCGGTTATGCTCGATGCGGGCCTTGATGACGTGTTTGGCCTTCGCGAAAGCAGCCTCTGTGGCGGCTTCGTCGCCGAACATCAGGCCGAAAGCCGCATTCCCCTTCTCATTGTCGTCATAGACCTTCGGCGCGTCTTCCTTCGCGGCGTCTTCCAGGTCGGTCACCGCCGGCAACGGTTCGTATTCCACCTCGACCAGATCGGCAGCGTCGCGCGCCTGAATCTGGGTCTCGGCGATCACAAAGGCCACGCGGTCGCCGACATAGCGGACGCGATCGTGACAGATCAGCGGCAGCCAGGTGCGGAATCCGGGAGGCGCGCCCACCTCCTCCGGCATCGGGTGGGCAGTCAGGGCGCCGAGCTTGTCGGCCATAACATCCGCGCCGGTCAGAACCGCCAGCACGCCGGGAGCGGCCGCGGCCTGCTCGGTGTTGATGCTCAGGATTTTCGCATGTGCATGCGGCGATCCGATCGCCACGGCATAAGCCTGGTTCGGCAGATCGATATCCTCGACATAGCGCCCCTTGCCGGTCAGAAACCGCTGATCCTCGACGCGCTTGACGGCTTGCCCGATACCAAACTTGGCCATTCATTTCCCCCTGACGAGTGCAGTCTTTGGGACCACGATATCGTCAATTGCGCCGGTGGGACAATGGCTTCCTTATGACATCCGCCCGAATGGGCGATGCGCCGCAGTGGGCCGGCCGGCGCCGTCAGCGGCCGGAACCGGCATCACCCGGCATCAGGGTCAGGTGCGTACAGTTACCGGTTCGGCAAGCCGCGACCCCACCGCCACGAGGAGCATCTCGTGTGCCCGGTCGACGATATCGTCGAGCGAGGGTGTCCGCGCGAACATGGCGCGCGCCTGTGCTCGCAAATCCTCGCGGCCGGGCATATTCGGAAGATGCAGCGTCGCGAGCACGTCGGCCGCGCGTTCCCGCGCATGAACCAGCCGCTCGCGAATGGCGCTGAGTTCGGCAGCATGCAGAGCCGCTGCGATGGACACTGCAATGCTTTCGGCGTTGAACTGCGCAGCCAGTTGCTCGGCCGACCGGTTGATGACGCGCGATCCGAGACGCTGTTCGTTGCGCAATACCTCGGCCGGTGGCGATTTCAGATCCCAGACGATACCAAGCCGCGCCAAACCACACAGGATGTAATAGGTCGGGTCGATCTCCCACCAGCGGAAGCCCTGCCGCACGCTGCTCTGATAGGCATGGTGGTTGTTGTGCCACCCCTCACCCATGGTGAAGAACGCCAGCACCCAGTTGTTGCGGGAATCGTCCCCGGTCACATACCGCTTGCGGCCGCTCACATGCGCGAGCGAATTGATGCAGAAGGTCGCGTGATAGACCAGCACCGTGCTCCAGAAAAATCCGACGATCAGGCCCGGCCATCCCGCAATGAGAAAACACAGCACTGCGAGCACGACCGCGGGCACCAGCTCATAGCGGTGCAGCCACATCAGCTCGGGATAGCGGGCGAAATCGTCGATTTTGACCAGATCTGTGCCGTCATGCTGACGGTCGAATATCCAGCCGACATGGCTGTAGAAAAAGCCGGTATGGCGCGGCGAATGCACGTCGGCATGCGTGTCGGAATGCAGATGATGATGGCGGTGCTTGGCCGCCCACCACAGCACACTCTTTTGCGACGTGCTTTGCGCCAGACAGGCGAGCACGAACTGAAAGACGCGGCTGGTGGAATAGGCGCGGTGCGAGAAATAGCGATGATAGCCGGCGCCGATTGCGAAGATCCGCAGCCAGTAAAGCGCGATACACAGCACGACCGATTGCCAGGTGATCCCGGTCCAGATCGCCGCGAAGCAGGTGAGATGGACCAGCACAAACGGTATGGCGGACGGATAGACGATATCGCTATGCGCGTCCCGATCGGCGTGTTGCATCGTTAGGGGGCCTTTTTCCTGGCTATTTTGCTTGCAGTTTTGTCACTTATAGGCTTGCTGCTTGCAGTTTTGGCAGAAGCCTTGCCGGACGGCGCTTTGGCGGCCGATTTGGCAGCAGGCTTTTTCGCGGCCGGCTTTTTTATCGCCGGAGCTGGCTCGGACAATCGCTGCGCACGCAACCGTTCCGTCCTGGCAAGAACGGCCTGCTGCTCGGCGCGATATTCCTGCATGGCCTGTGCAGAATCGCGGGCGCGTTCGTCCCTCTGCAACGTGCTGGCCGAAGGCGTATTGGGTGTCGTTTTCGGGCTGGGCATCCGGGGCCTCCTGACGGGAAGAGAGCCAGATTTCCGCCGTACACGACGGACCTGCATCCCCGGCTTAAAAGCACGAAACCCCGCGTTTGGCGAGCCAAGCGCGAGGTTTGCGAAATCAGCGGCCTTGCCAGTTCATCCGTGGTCAAGGCACCAATATTGAGGCGCCTGTTAGGCAGCCTGCAGATTTCCAGCCGACGACTTGCCGGTGCGGCGATCAGCAATCACTTCGAAGGAGATTTTCTGGCCTTCGTTGAGGCTGTGCATGCCGGCACGTTCCACGGCGCTGATGTGAACGAACACATCGTTACCGCCGTCATCCGGCTGAATGAAGCCAAAACCCTTTTGGCCGTTAAACCACTTCACGGTTCCCGTCTGCATGGGAGCCTATCCTTTTAACTACGAGTGTATATGAGCCGCGCGCTAACGCAGCCGGTTATTCGAGATTTTGGGGGGTGAAGGTCTTTGTCAGGCGCGCTGCTGCGGCGAGGCCAAGTCGTTCGGCCGAAAACTCGATTTGGACTACATATATTCTTTTCGCCCATTTCGCAAGCCACTCGTCAGAAATAGCCTTGTCCCCTGGGACGAGGTTCGCTCGACGTCCAGCCAGCATGCGTCTAGGCTTTAAGAAAATCGATACACTCCGGGGAGGACAGAATGAGTGACGCGCTTGCCGCAATATTGCCGCACGAAATGACGGAGCTGCGGTTGCGTCCGCTCTTTGTCTTCGAACTGGCCGTGAAGGCGGCCAGCGTGATCGGCAAGACGCCGGGCGTCGACCGTCGCGTCGGCGAAATCACCGGCGGGCGCTTCGAAGGCGAGCGGCTGCGTGGCTCGATCCTGTCCGGCGGCAGCGACTGGCAGGCGGTGCGCAGTGACGGCGCCTGGATGCTCGACGTACGTTGCGTAATGCAGACCGACGACGGCGCGTTGATCGGCATGACCTATCGCGGCATGCGGCATGGTCCGCAAGACGTACTCGACCGCATCGCCAAAGGCGAGACCGTCAATCCGTCGCTCTATTACATGCGCGCCACCCCCTATTTCGAAACCGCTTCCGACAAATACGATTTTCTCAACAAGCTCGTCGCCGTGGCATACGGGCATCGCGTGGCCTCCGGCCCGATCTACAGCGTCTTCGAAGTGCTCTGAGGTTGATGCAATCATGAATCCTGTTCTCCGACTGGTCGAAGACGTATTCAGCGGCGGCGCAGAGATCGCACTTGCCGCAGAACCGCGTATGATCTTCGTCGTGCATGGCCGCATACAGATCGCCGGGACATCGTTCGGCGATGGCGAGGCCTGGCATGGCACCGATGCGGTGACGATCATTGCAAACAAGGACGGCGCCACCTGCTGGCGGTTCGAACTGTCCTTTTCCGAAAGCGCCGACCGGGCGACCGGACGCGACGTCCAATCGCATCCGAAACTCGCAGCCCCGCTGGACACCCTGCCCGAGGGCGACCTCCTCCTGCGCGGCGACAGCGTGGCCTTTCCGCCCGGTGGCTGCGCCTATCTGCACCGGCATCAGGGACCGGGTCTCCGCTGCCTCCTGGAGGGCGGTATCCGCATCGATACGCATGGACGTTCGACCAGCTACGGACCGGGCGGCGCCTGGTTCGAAAGCGGGCCGGATTCCGTCTTCGCGCAGGCTGCAGCCGACCGGCAAAGCCGCTTCATCCGGGTGATGATCCTGCCCCAGGCCCTGCTTGGCAAAAGTTCGATCCAGTATGTGAACGAAGAGGACAAGGCGAAGCCGAAGTCGCAGAGTTACAAGATCTTTGCAGACATGCCCTTTGTGAGGCCCGGACGGGCCTGACGCTCCGGTCCGGAAATGCAATTCGGCATAGACCGGGCCATGCCGGCCCTGCCGGGTCTCGACAGGTCGCAAATACGCCGCTAGATAGCGCCGCGCCCCGGCCACAAGGTCGGTTATTTGGCGCTTAAGCGCCCTCTCCGCCGCAGACATGAATCCTCACGCCAGCGCGCCAATGACATCAAAACTGTCCCGCCATCTGTCCAGTCTGGAGACGGAAGCCATTGTCATTCTGCGCGAAGCAGCGATGGCTTTTGAGCGGCCGGTTCTGATGTATTCCATCGGCAAGGATTCGAGCGTTCTGCTGCATCTGTGCCGCAAGGCTTTCCACCCGGCGAAAATCCCCTTCGCGGCGCTGCATATCGATACCACCTGGAAGTTCCGGGAGATGATCGTGTTCCGGGACCGTATGGCCGGCGAACTCGACCTCAATCTCATCGTCCATACGAACCGAAAAGCCATCGCCGAGGGTGTTCATCCAATCCGGTCGGGATCGGCGCTGTACACGCGCGAGATGAAGACACGCGCCCTGCGAGACGCACTGGATACCTACAAGTTCGATGCCGCCATAGGCGGCGCACGCCGTGACGAAGAGCCGAGCCGGTCGAAGGAACGCATCTTTTCCGTTCGCGGTCCGAACCATTCATGGGATCCGCGCCGGCAGCGTCCCGAACTTTGGCATCTCTACAATACGCAGATCGCGCCCGACGAAACCATGCGCGTGTTCCCACTCTCCAACTGGACCGAACTCGATGTCTGGGAATACATCCAGGCCGAGGACATCCCCGTCGTGCCGCTTTATTTTGCCAAGGAGCGCCCGGTGGTCGAACGCGGCGGCAGCCTGATCATGGTGGACGACGAGCGGCTCGAGCTCCTGCCCGAGGAGCAGCCGCGTCAGGTGCTGATCCGTTTTCGTTCGCTCGGCTGCTACCCATTGTCGGCCGCCGTGCAATCCAACGCCGCCAACATTGCTGACATTGTCGAGGAGTTGCGCACGACCCGCATGTCGGAACGTGCCGGTCGCCTGATCGACGTGGACGAGACATCCTCGATGGAACGCAAGAAGCGGGAGGGCTATTTCTGATGCACGGCCCTCACCCCACCGAACGCGATCACCTGCGCTTCCTCGCCTGCGGCGCGGTGGACGACGGCAAGTCGACTCTGATCGGCCGGTTGATGGCGGAAACGGGCTCGATCCCCGACGACCAGATGGCCAATCTCGTCAACCTGTCGAAGAAATTCGGCACGACAGGCGAGGATCTGGATTACGCGCTGCTGCTCGACGGGCTTGAGGCCGAACGCGAGCAAGGCATCACGATCGACGTCGCGTACCGGTATTTCGGGACGCCGAAGCGCGCTTTTATTGTCGCCGACACGCCAGGCCACGAACAATATACGCGCAACATGGTCACCGGCGCGTCCAACGCCGAATTCGCGATGCTGCTGGTCGATGCCAAGGCCGGGATTACACGCCAGACCCTGCGGCATAGCCGCATCCTGTCGCTGCTCGGTATTCGCCGCATCCTACTTGCGGTCAACAAGATGGACCTGGTCGGCTGCGAGGAAGCACCGTTCAACGCCATCCGCGACACTTTTCAGAGCTTTGTCTCGCAGCTTTCCTTCGATCATGTCGAGGCCATTCCGATCGCCGCGCGCGAGGGCGACAATATCGTGCGGCCGAGTGAACGCATGCAATGGTATCGCGGGCCGACCGTATTGCAGCATCTGGAAACCGTGCCGATCAGCCAGCATCAGCGCGCGCAGCCGGCGCGCTTTCATGTCCAGTCGGTGGTTCGCACGGATACGGGCGGGCGCGGCTATGCCGGCTACGTCTCCTCGGGCGCGCTCAGACGGGGCGATCAAATCGTGGTCGCGCGGTCCGGGCGCATGTCGACCGTGAGCCGCATCTATGTCTATCCCGCAGAGGTCGACGCGGTCGAAGCCGGTCAGGCGGCCACCTTTGAACTTGCCGATCAGGTCGATGTCGGGCGCGGCGATATTTTCGCGCCGGCAGAATCCGCACCGGAAGTCGCCGACCAGTTTGCCGCCCATGTCGTATGGCTGAACGAGAATCCGATGCTTCCGGGTCGGACATACTCGCTAAGAATCGGAACGCATCAGGTCGCGGCGACAGTCACGGCGTTGAAATATGCGACCGATATCGAGACCGGCGATCACACCGCCGTCACCACGCTCGGCATCAACGATATCGGCTATTGCAACATCTCCACCACCGAAGCGATTGCCTTCGACGCCTATGCCACTAACCGCGAAACTGGCGCCTTCATCCTGATCGACCGGCAGACGGGCGCGACGTCGGGCGCCGGCATGGCGGAATTTCCGCTCTACCGCGCGAGCAATCTGGTTCAGCAAAGCTACCAGATCGACAAGGCGTTCCGGGCCAAGATGAAGGCGCAACGCCCGGCTGTGGTCTGGTTCACCGGGCTACCGAGTGCCGGGAAATCCACAATCCTCAATCTGGTGGAGCAGAAACTCAGCCTGCGCGGCATCCACACCTATGCTCTGGATGGCGATAACATGCGGCTCGGGCTGAACCGGGATCTGGGTTTCACCGAAGCCGATCGCGTTGAGAATGTCCGGCGCGCCGGCGAAGTCGCCCGCCTGATGTCGGATGCGGGCCTCGTGGTGCTGTGTGCCTTCGTGTCACCCTTCCGCAACGAGCGCCAGTCGGTGCGCGAGCGGCAGGATCCTGACGAATTTATCGAGGTCTTTGTCGATACGCCGCTGGAAATCTGCGAGGCGCGCGATCCGAAGGGGCTGTACGCAAAGGCGCGCGCCGGCAAGGCTTTTCACGTCACCGGCATCGATTCGCCCTATGAGCCGCCGGAAGAGCCGGAGGTTCATCTGCATACCGAAACCGGCACGCCCGAGAACATGGCCGAGCAGGTCATCACCGCGCTGGCAAAGCGCGGCATGATCG
>JAEVZN010000170.1 GCA_023392205.1 Pseudomonadota bacterium | reverse complement strand
TCTGTCCGGCAAGTCCCCGGCCTGATAGCCGCTGGACTTGCCGCACGCTAGTGCTTGCGGGGCGCTGCGCGTTGTTGCGTTTGTTTCTTGGCGAGTTTGCGTTTCGTCAATCAAATAGGTCTAGTCTGCTGTCCGATTGATGGTGTGGGATGGCGTGGCCGAACGGGCGGCTTCCGGGCCCGGGGCACACGAAAGCGATGGAAGAATGCCGAAGAAGGTCATGATCGTCGAGGACAATGAGCTCAACATGAAGCTCTTTCGCGACCTGATCGAGGCCAGCGGCTATGAGACCGTCCGCACCCGCAACGGTCTCGAGGTTCTGGACCTCGCACGCACCAACAAGCCTGACCTGATTCTCATGGACATCCAGTTGCCGGAAGTCTCCGGGCTGGAAGTGACCAAATGGCTCAAGGACGATGACGAACTCCACACGATCCCCGTCATCGCCGTGACCGCCTTTGCCATGAAAGGCGACGAGGAGCGCATCCGCCAGGGCGGTTGCGAGGCCTATATCTCCAAGCCGATCTCCGTCGGCAAGTTCATCGAGACCATCAAGTCCTATCTGGGAGACGCATGATGGTACGCCTGCCGGATCCAGGGAGCCCGCTGCCGTCATGACCGCGCGCATCCTTGTCGTGGACGACGTTCCGGCCAATGTGAAGCTGCTCGAGGTGCGGCTCTTGGCCGAGTATTTCGAGGTGCTGACGGCATCGAATGGCCGCGACGCGCTCGAAATCTGCGAGAGTGGCCGGGTGGACGTCGTCCTTCTCGACGTGATGATGCCGGAGATGGACGGTTTCGAGGTCTGCCGGCGGCTCAAGGCCGAACAGGCGACGGCGCACATTCCCGTGGTCATGGTGACGGCGCTCGACCAGGTGCAGGACCGCGTCCGCGGGCTTGAGGCCGGCGCCGACGACTTCCTGACCAAGCCGGGCAACGACCTGCAACTGATGACGCGGGGCAAGAGCCTCGTCCGGCTGAAGACTCTCACCGACGAACTGCGCCTGCGGGCCTCGACCACCCGCAATATTGGCATCGAGGAGCTGCTGTCGCGCCGCACTGCCGTCGATGAGGGAATGCCGAAGGTCCTCTTGATCGACGATCAGGAATCCTCGGCCAGCCAGATTGCCAGGATGCTGCGTGAGGCCTGCGACCTCGACATCGCCGCCGACCCGCAGTCGGGTTTCTTCGAGGCGGCGGAAGCCGGCCATGAATGCATACTCATCTCGACCCGGCTGGCCGAGTTCGATCCGCTGCGCCTGTGCGCGCAGTTGCGCACGCTCGACCGGACGCGCTTCATCCCGATCGTGCTCCTGGCCGATGAAGGCGACGAGGAGCGCCTGCTGCGCGGGCTTGAACTCGGCATAAACGATTACGTGACGCGTCCGATCGACCGACAGGAACTGCTGGCGCGGCTGCGCACGCAGATCCGGCGCAAGCGCTACAACGAGCATCTGCGCCAGAGCGTGACGCAGACCATCGAGATGGCCGTCACCGATGGCCTCACCGGCCTGCACAACCGGCGTTATCTCGACAGCCACCTCAAGACGCTGTTCGACCGCGCCATGAACCGGCGCCGTCCGCTTTCGCTGATGATTACCGATATCGATCGCTTCAAGTCGATCAACGACACCTACGGGCATGACGCCGGGGACGAGATACTGCGCGAATTCGCGGCCCGGCTGCGCAAGAACGTGCGCGGCATCGACCTGGCATGTCGCTACGGTGGCGAGGAGTTCGTGGTGGTCATGCCCGATACCGATTCCGTGCTCGCCAATATCGTGGCCGAGCGGGTGCGCGCCCAGATTGCCGACACGCCCTTCGCGGTCTCGACTCTCGCCGAGCCGCTACCGGTGACGATCAGTATAGGGGTGGCCGGCATCAGGCATGGCGGCGATACGGTCGAAGCCTTGATGAAGCGCGCGGACAAGGCACTCTACGAGGCCAAGAACTCCGGCCGCAACCGCGTGGTTGCGGATGCCGCCTGAAGCATGCAACTGAAGACTGCAAGTATTGCCATCAGTCTCGTTGTGACGGCTTGCATTAATGAACGTGGTAAAATTTACCTTAACGTCAGGTCGTGGACACTCTGGTTAAGAAACGGTTGATTTTGCGCAGTGCTTGCGCGAGTGTCGCGACACTGATCGATGCAGGTCTCGGCCTGCGGTGATCAAAGCGATACCCCATGATGCTCAGGTCCGCCGCATCTCCTGGGTCCGTGGGGTCGGTCGGTCGGCACTGGCACTAGTGGCCTCCTCGTACCGCAGCCAGTTGCCGGCCGGCCCCCAATCTCCAAAAAGACTTCGAGCAATGGTGCTCCCAGCGCACATGGCATGGCGCAAAAAGAAAACGCCGCCCTTCGGCGGCGCGTCTTTTCCGGCAGGTGACTGCCCGATTACTTGATCTTGGCTTCCTT
This sequence comes from Pseudomonadota bacterium, assembly GCA_023392205.1. Classification (GTDB taxonomy): domain Bacteria; phylum Pseudomonadota; class Alphaproteobacteria; order Rhizobiales; family Xanthobacteraceae; genus Pseudorhodoplanes. The sequence goes on along the minus strand of JAEVZN010000170.1, from coordinate 1,283 downwards.
GAACTCGACGTGCTTGCGCGCGACGGGATCGTATTTGCGCTTGGTCATCTTCTCCGTCATCGTGCGGCTGTTCTTCTTTGTCACGTAGAAGAAGCCGGTTTCGGCGGTCGAGAGAAGCTTGATCTTGATGGTCGTAGCCTTGGCCATGGGACTTGTCCGTCATGTATCTGGAAAACGTACCGCTTGTGGCGGGACGCTTCCCCGGCCGCGGAATTCGCGGCGACTGATAAACGATGCGGCCCGAATGTCAAGAGCGGGCCCGTCTCGACCTCGCCGCCACGTCACCGAAACTTTACCATCCACTCGGTATCCCGGAGAGCTGGCGCCGGCCTGATGCGAAAGGGGATGCGACATGGCTCAGATATTCGGACTTAACCCGTTCTGGCTTTTCGTCGTCTTCGCGCTTTTCGGCCTGGTCGCGCAGACGGCCGGGCTCGCAGCCCTGGCGTTCTTCTCGCGCAACGCGCCTGTCCCCACCCGCGCCATTCCGGTGCCCAACTTCGCCGCGACGATCACCACCGCCTGGGCCCTGTCCCTCGGTTTCGCCGCGGCCGACATCTGGACCGCGAATTCCCAGGCCCGTCTCGCGGCTGCCGAGGAGCGCTCGGCCATCGCCAGAATCGCTGGCATTGCGGGGCCGCAAATGCTCGACCGGCCGGAAATGATCGTCAGCCTGCGCGCTTACAAGGATGCGGTCAGGGAACGTGAATGGGGCCGGGACCGAAACGCGCGCCCCGACAGGGAGGCCGACCGCGCCGTCGAGCCAATCCGCACGCAGATAGTCGTTCTGGCGCTCGACGGGATGCCGGATGCGCTCATCGCCAAGATGACCGACGATTTCGACCAGCTCCAGGACGCCCGCAGTGCAAGGCTTGCATTGGGCCAGGGACCGCGCACGGACTACAAATGGTATCTGGTCCTGTTCCTGACTCTTCTCTCGCAGATCGCTCTCGCATCGGTGCATGCCGACCGGCCGCGCGGCGGCCGCCGGGCAATCGCGATCTTCACGGTCGCCGCAGCAATCAGCATGTGGATCCTGGCGCTCCACGCCAATCCCTATGTCGGAGCGGCGCGCATCGATTTCGAGGAAGTTCGCAGCCTGCCTCTGCCGGGTGTCTAGGACTTCAACCGGGCTTCGTCAGGCGTATTGCCGCGACGCCGAGATAGCCCACGAAGAACACCGCCAGCACATGGGCGAAGCCGTGGGTTCCGAAAAGGTCCATGCCGAGGCCGATCGCCTGGGGGCCGGCCAGCATGCCGATGCCGTAGCACAGCACGAAGGC
>JAEVZN010000164.1 GCA_023392205.1 Pseudomonadota bacterium | reverse complement strand
GACGGACAACTACGGAATGGAACCCTCGCAACTGGCGTCGCTCTTGAACCGATGGCGCGCGCGGGCGCTGGCTAACATACAACCTCCGTCACAATCTTCCCTAAAGCCCTGAAATCGCGTGCGCGCGAGGATGTCCTGCGCCAAGCCAGACCGACCGTCCGGAACGGCTCGGGCTTGGCAAATCGCAGGAGCTTCACCCGCCCGTCTCGCGCCTCGACCGGCACCGCGATTTCGGGAATGAGCGTCACGCCGTATCCGTTCGCAACCATCTGCATCACCGTCGTGAGGCTCGTCGCGCCGAGTTCGCGCAGGGTCCCGCCACTGGCATCGCTGCAAAACGCCAGTGCCTGATCGCGCAGGCAATGACCCTCCTCCAGCAAGATCAGCCGGTCCGGGTCGATGTCGTCGGCGCTGATGCGGGCGCGATTCGGCAGATCGTCGCCTGAGGGCGCCGCAAGCAGAAATGCGTCGTCAAACAACGCAAGGGTTTCGATTTCGGCCGTCGGCGCCGGAAGCGCGATCATCACCACGTCGAGCGCGCCCCGGACCAGTTCCTCCACAAGGAAACGGGTCTGGGTTTCGCGCAATTCCAATTCGAGATCGGGGTGCCGATCCTGCAGAACGGGAAGCAGATGCGGCAGCACATAGGGCGCGACCGAAGGGATCACACCGAATTTCAGGGTGCCCGAAAGGACTGCGCCACGATGCCGCGCAAAGTCTTCCAGGTCGCTCACTTCACTCAGGATCCGTTCGGAACGGCGGGCGATCTCGAGGCCGGTCTCGGTCATTGCCACGTCGTTGATGCGGCGCTCGACCAAGGCGACGCCCAGACTTTGCTCCAGATCCTTGATCTGCATGGACAAAGCGGGCTGGCTGACGGCGCAGGCCCCCGCGGCACGCCCGAAATGGCGATGGCGCGCCAGCGCATTGAGATAGCGAAGCTGCCGGAGGGTAATCATGCCGATCAGATATTCTTATCGTTGATCCTAGTCAATCCGATTGGACCTTATCCAATCTACGGAGCATGGTCCCGCCCGAACAGTCAGTTCGCTCATTGAGGAGGAGTTGCAGAACCATGGACGCAAAAACCGAAGACACGGGCAAATGCCCCTTCACCGGCGGCGGCTCACGGGGCCATAAAAATCGGGATTGGTGGCCGGATGCGCTCGACATTGAGATGCTGCATAAGAACTCCGACCTGTCCGATCCGATGGGCAAAGAGTTCGATTACGCCGAGGAGTTCAAGACCCTCGATCTCGATGCGGTAATCAAGGATCTGCACGCCCTGATGACGGATTCGCAGGATTGGTGGCCGGCCGATTTCGGGCATTACGGCGGCCTGATGATCCGCATGGCCTGGCACTCGGCCGGCACCTACCGCATCACCGATGGCCGCGGCGGCGCCGGCGCCGGGCAGCAGCGCTTCGCACCGCTGAATTCCTGGCCGGATAACGCCAATCTCGACAAGGCGCGCCGCCTGTTGTGGCCGATCAAGCAGAAATACGGACGCAAGCTGTCCTGGGCCGACCTGATGGTGCTGGCCGGCAACGTTGCGCTGGAATCGATGGGCTTCAAGACCTTCGGCTTTGCCGGCGGCCGCGTCGACGTCTGGGAGCCGGAAGAGCTTTACTGGGGTCCGGAAGGCACCTGGCTCGGCGACGAGCGCTATAGCGGCGAGCGCCAATTGTCCGATCCGCTGGGCGCCGTGCAGATGGGCCTGATCTACGTGAACCCGGAAGGGCCGAACGGCAATCCGGACCCGGTCGCGGCGGCCAAGGATATCCGCGAAACCTTCTACCGCATGGCGATGAACGACGAAGAAACCGTGGCCCTGATCGCCGGCGGGCATACCTTCGGCAAGACCCATGGAGCCGGCGATCCGTCGCTTGTCGGGCCGGACCCGGAAGCGGGCGCGCTGGAAGACCAGGGCCTCGGCTGGAAGAGCAAGTACGAAACCGGTATCGGCGCCCATGCCATCACCGGCGGTCCGGAAGTTACCTGGACGCAGAAGCCGACCCAATGGAGCAGCCTGTTCTTCAAGAACCTGTTCGAAAACGAATGGGAGCTGACGAAGAGCCCGGCCGGCGCCAAGCAATGGGTGGCAAAGAATGCGGCAGCGGATGTGCCGGATGCCTTCGATCCGTCAAAGAAGCACCGGCCGACCATGCTGACCACCGATCTCTCGCTCCGCTTCGATCCGATCTACGAGAAGATCTCGCGGCGGTTCTATGAGAACCCCGACCAGTTCGCGGACGCATTCGCCCGCGCCTGGTTCAAGCTCACGCATCGCGACATGGGTCCGCGCGCGCGCTATGTCGGCAAGCTTGTGCCGAAAGAAGTACTGATCTGGCAGGATCCGATTCCGGAGGTCGATCATCCGCTGATCGGAGATGCGGACATTGCGGACCTGAAGGCGAAGATTCTGGCCTCGGGCCTGACCGTGCAGCAACTCGTCTCGACCGCATGGGCGTCGGCGTCCACGTTCCGCCGCTCCGACAAGCGCGGCGGCGCAAACGGCGCGCGCATCCGTCTCAGCCCGCAGAAGGACTGGGACGTCAACGAGCCGGCCAAGCTCAAAACCGTGCTCGGCAAGCTCGAGGAGATCCAGAAGGGCTTCGGCAAGAAGGTGTCGCTGGCCGACCTGATCGTTCTTGCAGGCGCTGCTGCGATCGAGAAGGCTGCCAAGGATGCCGGAACCGACGTGAAGGTCCCGTTCAGGCCGGGCCGCATGGATGCGTCGCAGGATCAGACCGATGTCGAATCCTTCGCCCCGCTGGAGCCACGTCAGGACGGCTTCCGCAACTACGTGAACAAAAAGAAGGTGCAGTTCATGACGCCGGTCGAGGCGCTTGTGGACCGCGCTCAGCTTCTGACCCTGACTGGGCCGGAATTGACCGTCCTCCTCGGAGGCCTGCGTGTCCTCGGCACGAATACCGGCGATTCCAAGCACGGCGTGCTGACCAACCAGCCGGGCAAACTGACCAACGACTTCTTCCTCAACCTGCTCACGATGGATACGGAATGGCAGGCCCCGAATGAGGAAGGCGTCTATCAGGGCGTGGATCGCAAGACCAAGGCGCCGATATGGACCGCTACTGCGGTGGATCTGATCTTCGGATCTCACTCTCAGCTGCGCGCTTTTGCGGAAGTCTATGCCTGCGCGGATTCGAAGGAGAAGTTCGTGAAGGACTTCGTCAAGGCGTGGTGCAAAGTGATGGATGCCGACCGCTTCGATCTTCACAAGGACGACCTTCGCGAGGCGGCATAGCCTCTCCGGTCCAGACGAACACAAGGGGCGGCCGAAAGGCCGCCCCTTTCATTTATGTTGCCACGCGAACCAGATTGCCGCGATCAACGCGAGGGCCACGAGGCCGGTGACGACTTTCAGGATCGCAACGATCCCGGCGAATGCCATGACCTTACGGTCGGCAACGAGGCGCCCGGTCTCTTCTTCGCTCTGCCTGTATAGCGGGTCCTTGCTCATGGATCCGGTCCCGGACCGCAACGATACGAGTCTCTACTCGTCGCCCTTGCCTTCCGCTTCGGCGCGAAGCGAATCCGGCAAAGGCATCGCGATCACGTTATAGCCGGAATCCACGAAGTGGATTTCTCCGGTCACGCCGGTCGAGAGATCCGAGCACAGATACAGTCCGGCTCCGCCCAGTTCTTCCAGAGTGACACCGCGGCCGAGCGGCGAATGCTTCTGCTGGAAGGCAAACATGTAGCGGGCATCGTGAATGCCGGCGCCGGCCAGCGTGCGGATCGGGCCGGCCGAAATGGCGTTCACGCGGATTTTCTGGTCGCCGAAATCGACCGCGAGATAGCGCACCGAGGATTCGAGCGCGGCCTTGGCCAGACCCATCACGTTGTAATTCGGCATGGCGCGGTCGCCGCCATTATAGGTCAGCGTCAGCATCGCGCCGCCATTCGGCATCAGCGCCGCAGCGCGCTTGGCGCTTTCCGCGAACGAAAAGCACGAGATCACCATGGTGCGCACGAAATTCTCGCGCGAGGAGTCGCAGAAGCGGCCCTTCAGTTCGTTCTTGTCCGAGAACCCGACGGCATGAACGAAGAAGTCGATGGTGCCCCATTTCTCCTTCATCGCATCGAAGACCGCGTCGACGGTCGAGATGTCCTCCACGTCGCAGGGCATCAGGAAATCGGAACCTGCCGACTGTGCAAGCGGCTTCACGCGCTTCAGCAGCGCATCACCCTGATAGGTGAAGGCAAGCTCGGCCCCATGCGCCGCCAGCGTCTTGGCAATACCCCAGGCGATCGAATGATCGTTCGCGACACCCATGATGAGCCCGCGCTTACCTTGCATGAGCGATGATTGCATGGACGTTCTCCCTCGATGCGATGCACGACGTTGCGCGCATGTATCGAACTCAGCAAAATTGGTCGATATGGACGAAAATCAAAGCCGTGCGGTGCGAACTCAGTCTGGGCACCCGGTCACGCATCGACATGCTTGAATGCGACCGACGCATTGGTCCCGCCAAAGCCGAATGAATTCGACAAGACACAGCCCAGCGTCACGTTATCCTTGCGCGCGCGCACGATCGGCATGTCGGCGAAGGCCGGATCGAGCGTCTGGATATTGGCGCTTTCGCAGATGAAGCCGCCATTCATCATCAGCAGCGAATAGATCGCCTCCTGCACCCCGGCGGCGCCCAGCGAATGTCCGGTCAGCGACTTGGTGGCGGAGATCGGCGGACACTTGTCACCGAATACTTCGCGCAAAGCCTCGATCTCCTTCGCGTCGCCGACAGGCGTCGCCGTGGCATGCGGGTTGACGTAATCGACCGGCACCTTCACGTCCTGCAGCGCCATCTTCATGCAGCGCACCGCACCCTCGCCCGATGGCGCCACCATGTCGTGGCCGTCCGAGGTTGCGCCATAGCCCGCCACCTCGGCATAGATTTTCGCGCCGCGGGCCCTGGCGTGTTCGAGTTCTTCCAGAACCAGCACGCCGGCACCGCCGGCAATCACGAATCCGTCGCGGCCTTCGTCATAAGCGCGCGATGCGGTTTCCGGCGTGTCGTTATATTTCGACGACATGGCACCCATGGCATCGAACAGGTTCGACAACGTCCAGTGCAGATCTTCGCATCCACCGGCGAAAATCATGTCCTGCTTGCCCCATTGAATGATTTCCGCGGCATTGCCGATGCAATGGTTGGAGGTCGCGCAGGCAGACGAGATTGAATAATTGACGCCCTTGATCTTGAACCAGGTCGCAAGCGTCGCGGACGCGGTGGACGACATTGCCTTAGGCACAGCGAACGGTCCTATGCGCTTGGGCGATCCTTTTTCGCGGGTGATGTCGGCAGCGTCGACGATCGTAGATGTGGTCGGGCCGCCGGATCCCATGATGATGCCGGTGCGCTTGTTGACGATGTCTTTTTCCTCGACGCCGGCATCGCGGATCGCCTGCTCCATCGCGATATGATTCCAGGCGGCGCCCTGGCCGAGGAAGCGCATCGCGCGACGATCGATCATGCTTTCGACATCGATATCCGGAATGCCGGCGACCTGACATTTAAAGCCGTGATCGGCGAATTGCTCCGCGCGGGAAATGCCCGATTTGGCCTCACGAAGGTTCGCAAGAACCTCCTGCGTGTTGTTGCCGATGGATGAGACGATCCCCATCCCCGTAACCACCACTCGCCGCATCGCTGGCCTCGTCAATTTATGAGAGCTGAATGATCCGCGGCGCTTACGCCGCACCGGATGCCATCGGGGCATCCTGCTTGAACAATCCGACCTTCAGGTCACTCGCCCGGTAGATCACGTTTCCGTCCGCCGACAGCCAGCCATCGGCAATGCCCAGGACCAGCTTGGTGCGCATCACACGCTTGATCTCGAGGCCGTAGACGACCTTTTGCATGCTGGGAAGGACCTGTCCGGAGAATTTCAGTTCGCCGAGCCCGAGCGCCCGCCCGCTGCCGGAGGAACCGAGCCAGCCGAGGAAGAAGCCGAGGAGTTGCCACAGCGCGTCCAGTCCCAGACAGCCCGGCATCACGGGGTCGCCCTTGAAATGGCAAGGGAAGAACCAGAGGTCCGGATTGAGATCGAGTTCCGCGCGCACAAAGCCTTTACCGTATTCGCCGCCCTGCTCCGATAACTCCGAAATTCTGTCGAACATCAGCATCGGCGGAAGTGGCAATTGCGGGCCTCCGGCGAACAATTCTCCGCGCCCACAGGCCAGAAGTTCCTCATAGTTGAAGCTGCTGGGGCGGCTCTGCATGCAGTAAAGCGTCCTTCTGCCGGGGAAGAGGAAGGCCCTCCTATCATAGGCTCAGGGATGGGCAAAGCAGCGTGCACATGCAATTATGGCCGATCCAGATGCGAAACAGTTGCAAGAGGCATCCGGAGGCTATATGATTACAGATGCAACAATCTCGGCCTTGAACCGGGATCACTGGGCAAGATGAGCATGACTCCTCCGCGTACCGTTCTATTTTCGACTCCTTCGCCTTCGGCCGCCGAGAGGCAGCTGCACGATCCGCATCGCCATGCCGAACTGACCGGCTGTCCGTGGCACGACGTCAAATCGATGTTGCGGGATGTCGGCCTGCGCCCGACGCGGCAACGCATGGCCTTGGGCTGGATTCTCTTCGCAAAGGGCGATCGCCATCTGACGGCGGAAATGCTCTACGAGGAGGCCACCAAGGCGAAAGTGCCGGTGTCACTCGCCACCGTGTACAACACCTTGCATCAGTTCACCGATGTGGGCCTGCTGCGCCAGGTGGCCGTGGATGGATCGAAAACCTACTTCGATACCAACGCCACGGAGCATCATCATTTCTTCGTCGAGGGCGAGAACGAGCTGGTCGATATTCCGGGTGCCGAGGTCATCGTGGACAAGATGCCGGTCGCGCCGGAGGGCTATGATATCGCCCGTATCGACGTCGTGGTCCGGCTGAAGAAGACCGACCGGCGCCGCTAAGCTATTCGCGATTTCCTTTGCGGGCGCGTCGGCCATGGCGCGCCTTTCGCTTTTGAGCGCATAGTCCTGGCTGTCTGGTTTGTGCGCTCAGTCGACGGTCTCGTTGGGATAGACTCCCCAAAGCCGCTCCTGCGGTACCCAGCCGTCGAAACGGCTTCCGGAAACCCGGCACCATTTCCCGTCGCAGCGCCGGACGCTGGCCACGACA
>JAEVZN010000137.1 GCA_023392205.1 Pseudomonadota bacterium | reverse complement strand
CGATCAACCGGACTGGAGGGTCCTGTCGGCGCAAGGTGCGGTGCTCGACCAGATGGGCCGCCATGAAGAGGCACGCCGTCACTATACGAGCGCGCTGCGGATCGTGCCGAATGAGCCCTCTGTCCTGTCCAATCTCGGCCTGTCTTACGCCTTGTCCAAAAATCTGCGCGAGGCTGAAGACACGTTGCGCCAGGCCAATGCCGCCGGCAGCCGCGAGCCGCGCGTGCGGCAGAATCTGGCGCTTGTGCTGGGCCTGCAGGGCCGCTTCCAGGAGGCGGAGGAGGTGGCCCGTGCCGATCTCTCGCCGGAAGAGGCAGCCGCCAATCTCGATTACCTGAAGCATATGCTGGCGCAACAGAACCAGACCAAGCCTCCGGCCAGAACCGCGCAATCCAGCGACCGGCGAATGCGGCAGGCCGCCGCGCAGTAAGCGGCGCAAACCGGCGCAAGCGCCAAGCTTGGCGGTTTGCTAGTCGATGGCCATCACGCGGATCGCGGCCGGCCCGAGAATGACCACGAACAGCACCGGCAGGAAGAACAGGATCATCGGCACGGTGAGCTTGGGCGGCAGGGCGGCCGCCTTCTTCTCGGCCTCGTTCATGCGCATGTCTCGGTTTTCCTGCGCCAGCACGCGCAGGGTCTGCGCCAGCGGCGTCCCGTAGCGCTCGGCCTGCTGCAGGGCGACACAGACGGACTTGACGCCCTCCAGATCGGTGCGCCGCGCGAGGTTCTCATAAGCCTGCCGGCGATCCTGCAGATACGACAATTCGGCTGTGGTCAGGGTCAGTTCCTCGGCGAGCGGGACCGATTGCGATCCGATCTCAAGGCTGACCTTCTTGAAGGCCGCCTCGATCGACATTCCGGATTCGACGCAGATGAGCAACAGGTCGAGTGCATCGGGAAAGGCGCGGCGGATCGACAATTGCCGCTTCTGGATCTTGTTCTTCAGGAAATACCACGGCAGATGCATGCCGATATAGGTCGCGAAAAGGCAGATGCCGATCTTGATCGTAAACGGTTGCTGCAAGTCCATAACCAGAAAGACATAGATCGCCGATACGGCCAGGGCCACGATCGGAGTGACCATGCGGAAGAACAGATAGGTCAGGTAGGGTGCCTGTCCGCGATAGCCCGCCTGCACCAGCTTTTCCCGCGCCTCTTCCTGGCCGACCCACTTGTTGAGCTGAAAGCCCTCCACCGCACGCTGAATGAACTGCTTGGGCGTCGATCGCAGCGAAACCTTTTCTCCGCGCGCCAGTCGCTCGCGTTCCCGCTGACGAATCTTTTCGCGTTCTATCGCAACCGATTTCATCCGCTTCGACAGCGGGTCGGAGGCCAAAAGCGGCATGGCCAATGTCAACACGGTCGCTATCGCGGCAACGCTCGCAAAGATCATTGCGAGCAGCCGCGTGTCATGCATGATACTGATGAGATATTGTGTCATCGTCGCGTCCGTTTCCTTACGGCCGTCAAAAATCGAAATTGATCATTTTCTTCATCACCATGACGCCGATGAACATCCATGTCGCACAACAGACCAGCATCAATTGCCCGGTCGGATGCGTCCAGAGAAGTTCGATGTAGCGCGGGCTGGACATCCAGACGAGCCCCATGACAGCCGGCGGCAGCGATCCGATGATCGCCGCGGACGCCTTGGCCTCCATCGACATCGCCAGGATCTTGCCCTTCATTTTCTTGCGGTCACGCAACACTTTCGACAGGTTGCCAAGCGCTTCGGAAAGATTGCCGCCGGCCTTTTGCTGAATCGCCACCACAATTCCGAAAAAATTGGCTTCCGGAATTGGCATGCGTTCGTACAGTTTCTGACAGGCGTCGCCGAGCGGCATGCCGACAGCCTGCGTGTCGAGAATGGCCCTGAACTCGGTCCTGACCGGCTCTGGTCCCTCCACGGCAATCATCTTCATGCTGTCGAGAAGCGGCAGGCCGGCCTTGATGCCGCGCACGATCACGTCGACAGCATCGGGGAAGACGGCGAGAAAGCGTGCTTCGCGCCGTTGCTTCAGATAGCGCAGCAGCCACGCAGGCGCACCGAAGGCTGCAGCAAATCCGAATCCGGCGGCGGGCAGCAATCCGAGGCCAAGGCCCAGAATCATGACAAAGGCCGTGATTCCCATGCCGGCCGATATCAGGACATATTGCTGCTTCGACCAGCCCAGCCCCGCCTGCGCGATACGTTGTTGCAGATTCGCCTTCGCATTCTTTTGCTGACGAATTTCAAGTTCCTTCAGCGATTCCTCGACCTGTTCGCGCCGCGACTTCTGCGCATTGCGGGAGATGCGCTGAATCGGCTGCGCCTGCGCTACGCTGGCCACGCGCTTTTCGGTCTGACGTTCTCCGGACAGCAGCGGATACAGGAAGACCCAGGCCAGTCCGCCGATAGCCGTCGCCACGAGAATCGCCACCAGCAAGGTCGGGCTGACAAGATCGAGCATGGCCTAGTCCACCGGCTCGTCGGCGACCATTCCGGCATCCAGCGCGGCGGCTAGCCGCTTCTCCTCGCCGTAATAGCGCGCACGATCCCAGAAACGCGGCCGTCCGATTCCGGTCGACCGATGCCGCCCGATCAGATTGCCATGCGCATCCTCGCCCATCATCTCGTAGACATAGAGATCCTGCGTGATGATGACATCGCCTTCCATTCCGAGCACTTCGGTGATGTGTGTGATCCGGCGCGAACCGTCGCGCAAACGTGCGGCCTGGATAATCACGTCGACCGACGAACACAGCATCTCGCGAATCGTGCGGGACGGCAGCGAATAGCCGCCCATGGTGATCATCGATTCGACACGTGACAGGGCTTCGCGCGGCGAGTTCGCATGCAGCGTGCCCATCGATCCGTCGTGGCCGGTATTCATCGCCTGCAGAAGATCGAAGGCTTCGGGGCCGCGGACTTCGCCGACGATGATGCGTTCGGGCCGCATGCGCAGACAGTTTTTGACAAGATCGCGCATGGAGACCTGACCCTCGCCCTCGAGATTCGGTGGGCGTGTTTCCAGACGCACCACGTGCGGCTGCTGAAGCTGCAATTCGGCGGCGTCTTCGCAGGTGATGATGCGTTCGTCCTCGTCGATGAATTGCGTCAGGCAGTTCAGCAACGTGGTTTTGCCGGAACCGGTGCCGCCGGACACGATGGTGTTGACACGGCAACGGCCGATCACCTTGAGAATTTCCGCTCCCTCCGGCGTGATCGAGCCGAACCGGGTGAGCTGATCCAGCGTCAGCTTGTCCTTCTTGAACTTGCGGATGGTGAGCGCGGGGCCGTCGATGGCAAGCGGCGGCACGATGGCGTTGACGCGGGAGCCGTCGGGGAGACGGGCGTCGCAGATGGGTGACGATTCGTCGACGCGACGACCGATCTGACTGACGATCCGCTGGCAGATATTCAGCAATTGCTGGTTATCGCGAAACCGTATTCCGGTCCGCTGGATCTTGCCCGCGACCTCGATATAGACCGTGCCGGAGCCGTTCACCATGATATCGGCGATGTCATCGCGCGCGAGCAGGGGCTCCAGCGGCCCGAAGCCCAGCACGTCGTTGCAGATGTCGTCGAGCAGGTCTTCCTGCTCGGAAATCGACATGACGACGTTCTTGATCGCGATGATCTCGTTGACGATGTCGCGGATTTCCTCGCGCGCGGCGTCCGCATCGAGCCGCGCCAGCTGCGCAAGATCGATCGCCTCGATAAGGGCGCCGAAGATCGTCCCCTTGACCTGGTAATAATTTTCAGAGCGTCGCGTGTCGGTCGCGGCAGGCGCCGCCGGGGCGGATTTCGGTGCAAGTGGCGGCGCGGAAACTAGCGGAGCGCCGAGTCCGGCTGCAGGCAGCGGCGCGCGGCCCTCCGATGCGGGTTGCGGGGCTGACGGTCTTGGAGCCGGGGCGGGCGCCGGAGGCGGAGCTATAGCGACGCCGCCATCGGACGGTGTGGGCGCAGTTCCGGGCGCGTTACGCTTTCCAAACACGACTCAACACTCCATCAACAGATCACGCAACGTCACCTCAACCGGAGGCCTTTTTGCGGAAGCGCTGCAATAGCGGCGCAAACAGGCGGTTGCTCGGCCGTTTGGATTCGGAGCGGCCGGTCACCATTTGCGCAAGCTGCCGAAAGGTCTCCGCAACCTTATGATTGCCGGCAATCTCCGCAATCATTTGTCCGTTATTGGCTGCGGTCCCGAAAAGATGCGGCTCGAAACCGATGATCGCGGCGGGTTCGCTATCCAGCGCCTTGGCGAAATCCGCGGGCTTGATCTCCGGACGCTTGGGCACGCCGACCTGATTGAGGACATAGAAGGGACGCTGGTCATTGACCCGCGCAGCCTTGAGATAATCGATCAGGTTTTTGGCGTTGCGCAGATTCGCCAGATCCGGCGAGGCGACGATCAGGATATCGTCGGCCGCCAGCAAGGTGCGCTGGGTCCAGCCGGTCCATTGATGCGGCATGTCGAGGACGATGCTGGGTACAGTTGCGCGCAGCGAATCGAAGATCGAATCGAAGGCCTCCGCGCCGAAATCATAGACACGATCCAGCGTGGCTGGAGCAGCCAGCAGACTGAGATTGTCCGAGCATTTCGACAGAAGCCGGTCGACGAAATTCGTGTCGATGCGTTCGGGAGAAAAAACGGCATCCGCGATGCCCTGCGGCGGGTCCTGGTTGTAATCGAGCCCTGCCGTCCCGAAAGCGAGGTCGAGATCGGTCACAACCGAATCCAGCGACAAATCGCGGGCGATAGACCACGCGACATTATGTGCCACGGTCGAGGCGCCGACCCCGCCCTTGGCGCCGACCACGGCGAGGATGCGTCCGACCGGTTTGGCATCCGGCGATGAGTAAAGTCCGCAGATCGAGCGCACGATGTCGAGGGTTGCGACCGGCGCGATCAGATAATCGCTGACGCCGCGGCGCACCAGTTCGCGGTAGAGCGTCACGTCGTTATGCCGCCCGATGACGATGACGCGGGTTCCGGAATCGCAAAAATCGGCCAGGGCATCCAGCCCTGCCAGAATGGCTTCCGGACGCTGTTCGAATTCCAGCACGATGACATTTGGCGTCGGCGCGGAGCGATAGGCCTCCGATGCCGCAGCCATGCCGCCCATCTGGATCTTCAGATGCGCCTTGGCGAGCCTGCGATCTTCGCCTGCCGCCTGTGCTGCGGCGGCAGTCTCCACCGATTCGCAAAAGGCCTGAATGGAGATGCGTGGCGCCGGCGCAATGTGCTCGTCTTGCGCAGGCGACTCGTAGAGAACCGCGTCGGCCGGGGTCTGGAGAGGGTTCTTTATCATTTGCCAATGTCGCTCAGCATGCCGCGGTCCATATTGGGATAGGTCGTCGCGGTGCCCTGCCCCACGCGATAGCGTTCGAGAACCGTCGCCCGGCGCGACGCCCACACTGGTCCTTCACCGCGCGGCTGGACGAGGTCGGCCGGATTGGCAACCATCGCCGCGAGATTGCGCTGGTTTGAACAGCCCAGATTCCAGAATGGCCGGTTCTCGTTGTAAATCGGATCGCTGGTTGGGCCGAGATCCTGGGGCCACAATCCGCACGGTCCGGCTTCGGCCGTAATCTTCGAATAGCTCATGCGCAGCACCGACAGCTTGTAGGGGCTTTCCGGCTCATAGCCGCGCATGGCCACCACCCGCTCCGGAACGCCCGCGCTGCGCAGGATCGAGCGGATTTCACGCGAGGCTTGCGACGAGGCGAGGCTGTTCGGGCTGTTGGCAGGCACGTCGATGACGATGCCGCCGGTCGATTCACTGTTCCAGGCCTTGGCAAATGCCAGCACATCGGCGCGCTGCGATCCGGTCAGGCTGCTGCGATTGCTTCCGACAAAGACCTCGACGGTCTGCGGGCTTTCACGCAACGCAATCGGATGGCGCTTGCGGTAATCGTTCGGATAGACCGGGCCTTCCTTCGCGGTCATGCAGCCTGACAACGCGCCTGCTGCGATGACCAGGCTCAGCACGCGCATCGCCATGCCGATCTCGCGCCTGCGGCCGATCATCATACTCGGGGCCTTCATCGATCGTCTCCTTGCGCGAAGCTCAGTCCAGAATGAAGCCATATTGGCCGCGGTACATCTTGTTCGGGTCGACCTTGCCGGCGATGCCGTAGATCCGGTTCAGACGGCCGAGAAACACGGTCGAGGGATCGGAGGCATCGGCAAAGCCGTCGTCGGGACGCGACAGATCCTTCGGTGCAACCGCGCGTACGATATAGGGTGTGACCAGGATCATCAGTTCGGTCTGCCGGTTCAGGTAGTCGCGGCTCTTGAACAGCGAGCCGAGGATCGGCAGTTGCATCAGACCGGGAAGGCCATTGATCTGCTGCTTGGTCTGCTCCTGAATCATGCCGGCAAGGGCCAATGCGCCGCCCGACGGAATTTCGACGACGGTTTCGGCGCGCCTGGCGCGGATCGACGGGATCGTCAGCGTCTGCGAGGTGCCGGGCACCGTCAGGGTAATGGCATTGTCGGTCGAGAGATCCGAGACTTCCGTCATCACTTTCATGCTGATGCGGCCCTCGCTCAGCACGACGGGAGTGAACGACAGGCTCACACCGAATTTCTTGAAGTCGATCTGCTGCTGACAGATGGGCGGGTTGCGCGTGGTGTCGCAGGACAAGCCGTTCGGGATGGGAAATTCGCCTCCCGCCACGAAGGTCGCCGTCTCGCCGGAAATCGCCGTCAGGTTCGGCTCCGCGAGTGTGCGGATTACGCCGGCGCGATCCATCGCATTCAGCGTTGCCGTGATGTTGCGGAAATTGCCGGTGACATTGGTATTGCTGAGTGTCTGGCCATAGGCGGAGAACGGATTGGTCGTGTTGAAATTCACGACCGAGGATCCGCCGCCAAAGCTCCCGTTGAGATTGATGCCGAGCTGCTTGATCACGTCACGCTGCACTTCGGCGACCGTGACCCGCAGATTGACCTGATCGCGGCCCCTCACCGAGATGGCATTGACCACGCGGCTGCCTTCCGAAATCGAGGTGGCGCTTGGAACTCCAAGCAGACGTGTTGCAATTTCGAACGCGGTCTGCGCATCGGCGGTAGAATCCGCCATTCCGGACAATACGACGCTGTCGCTGCCAATTCCTTCGACCCTGATCTCGCTGCGCGGCAGCACCTTGCGGATCGCCTCCGCGATGCCGTTCAGGTCGCGCTTCACGGCAATGTCGAACCCCGCAATCTGCTGACCGTTGCCGTCGAACAGGAAGATGCTCGTCTGCCCTACCTTGGCGCCGATCATGTAGACGCGGCGCGAGGAGCGCACGACAGCATTCGCAACCGTGGGATCGGCAACCAGCACGTCCTTCACGTCGCGCGGCAGGTCGATGATCACGGCCTTTCCGACGCCGAGCGACACCGGGCGAGAACTCGCATCGCTGCCGGCCACCGAGATGACGGGTGTGCGCGGATCGGCGGCCAGCGCCGGCTGACCGCCTGCCAGAACGGCTGTCGCGAGCACGCTTGCAGCCAGGAAGATCCGGGTCGGGGTCACTTGCGGCGCCATGGAGACTATCCTTCCTGCAATCGTCACTTTGTGGTGGCGGGCGTTGTGACGCCAAAGCGCACCATGTTGATTCCGCCGCGCCCCTGGCGATCCTCGTCCGGATCGACTGCGCTTTTTTTCGTGTCGGCAATGCTACGCAGAGCCAGCGACAGCTTGCCGAGTTCCCTGCCAAGCGCGAGCGTTTCCACCTGACCTGGTGTCAGTTCGAGTGTCGTCGTCTTGCCGATCACCACCTTCTGCCCGTTCTGGTCTTCGACGGATTGATCGATGGCGAGAACGCGAATGTTGGAGAGGATGGTTTCGCTGGCAAAAGTTTCGGTTCCCGTGGCCTTTTCGGCCGCGCGGTCGCGTTGCGTGAGGATCACATCGACATGATCGCCGGGGATGATGAAGCCACCGGCGCTGGTTTCTGCCGAAATTTCTGTAGACACGGCCCGCATGCCGCTTGGCAGGATCGCTGCCATGTATCCGGATGCGCCGGCCTTGATCAGGCGCGCTTCGCGGATCGGTTCGCCGGTCGCAAACGAAGCGCGTGCGATGGAGCCGCTTAATTCCTCGATGGCATTCGGGCGGTCGGTCTGCCGGATGAAATTCGTGCCGGCAGATGCTGCGGGCCACATCTGCCAGCGAAGCTCGCTTGGCGTTACGGCGCTGCCCTGAACGATATCCTGACGGGCGACCAGGACGTCGACGGTTTCCAGCTGGGCAACGGGTTTCGGTGCCGGTGCCGGCGTGTCGCCGGAGCGGCCCGCCAGCAATGCGGCCAGTCCGCCGGCCGCCAATGCAATTCCGAGAACCACAAGACGCGCGGCTTTCATACGCTTCACTTTCCACAAATGACACCAACGGCCGGTACGTGACCGCGATGGTGAGTTTCACCACCCAAACGTCAATTCGTGGTTAATGAGCGGTTTGCAAACCGAGTTAATTTTGTGTCACTGCGCCGCAGGTGGGCGGTGTGGCCTCAGAGACCCAGCGGGCGCATCCAGATCGTTTCGGGGTAGACGACCAGCGCGCCGGCAGCCAGCGCGATCCCGTACGGGACCCCCTCGTTGCTGCGGTGCAGGCGCGTGACCCAATCCTGACCGCGCAACATGGCCGGCAGCGGATATGCCCGGAACCGGATGATGAAGAGGGTCAAGG
>JAEVZN010000622.1 GCA_023392205.1 Pseudomonadota bacterium | reverse complement strand
CCCTTCTCCATCACGATCACCTTGTCGCAATAGGCGGCGGCAAGGCCGAGATCGTGGGTGATGAGGATGGTGGACATGCCGCGTTCGCGGGTCAGTTCGACGACGAGGTCCATCACCGCCTTTTGGGTGGTCACGTCGAGGCCGGTGGTGGGCTCGTCGGCAATCAGCAATTGCGGCTGGCAAGCCAGGGCCAGCGCAATCACTACCCGCTGGCACATACCGCCCGACAATTCGAACGGATAGGCGTGATAGCGCTCCTCTGGCCGCGCAATGCGCACGCGCTTGAGTGCATCTATGGCTTTGGCTCTGGCATCGGACGGCTGCGCCTGCACATGCTGCAGCAGCACGTCCTCGATCTGGTGTCCCACCTTGCGGATCGGATTGAGGGCCGCGCGCGGGTTCTGGAAGATCATGGAGATTTCCCGCCCGCGCAGATCGCGCATTTCCTTTTCCGGCGCGTCGCGCACGTCGATGCCGGAAAAGGTGATGGCGCCATCGGCGATCTTGCCGGCGCGGTCGAGGATGCGCATCACCGCATAGGAGGTGACGGATTTGCCGGAGCCGGATTCGCCGACAATTCCGACGGTCTCGCCCTTGGCCACCGTGACATTGACATGCTCGACGGCGGTGACGATCCCGCGCCGTGTCATGAATTCGACGGTGAGATCGCGCACATCGAGAAGCGTTGTTGCGGTCATCACGTCCTCCGCTGCGGATCGACAATGTCGCGCAGGCCGTCGCCCAGCAGGTTGAAGCAGAACACCGCGAGCATCAGCGCAAGGCCTGGGAAGAAGGCGATCCACCATTCGCCGGACACGATGAACGCCGCGCCCTCCGCGACCATGATGCCCCATTCCGGTGTCGGCGGGCGCACACCGAGCCCGATAAAGGAGAGCCCGGCCGCATTGAGAATCGCGTAGCCCATGGTGAGCGACATCTGCACCACCATGATCGGCATGATGTTGGGCAGGATCTGCGTCAGAAGGATGCGAAACTCGCCATTGCCGGACAGGCGCGCCGCCTGCACGAAGCCTGCCTCGCGGCGGACATTGGCTTCCGCACGCGCGACACGCGCATAAAGCGGGAAATTGATGATGGCGGTGGCGATGACGATATTGGTCACGGTATTGCCGAGCGCCGCCACGATGCCCATGGCCAGCACGAACAGTGGAAAGGCCATGATGGTGTCGGCGATGCGGCCGACAACGCGGTCGGTCCAGCCGCCGAAGAACCCGGCCGCCGTGCCGGACAGGCCCCCCATCGCGAAGACCAATGCCACCGACGAGAACGCGATGATCATGTCGAGGCGGGCCGCCACGATCACGCGGCTGAAGATATCGCGGCCAAGCTGGTCGGTGCCGAACCAGTGCGCAGCCGACGGTCCCTGCAGGGCCGACATCGTGTTGCTCGCCAGCGGGTCATAGGGGACGATATAGGGTCCGAACAGCGCGCAGATCAGGATGATCAGGAACAGCCCGAAAGCGAGGCCCGTGACCGGATTTTCCGCGATCACATAGCGCGCATGCGACAGCATCGAGGTCTGACGCGCCGAAGGGAGCGCCACCGCGCTTGCGGGCGCAGCGAGCGGCACACCGGTTGCAACAGCCGCGGCGGCGGCCGGATTGTCAGTGGCCGCGATATGGGCCGCGTCGAGATCGGGGCGCTGGTTCATCCGTCAAGCCTCACACGCGGATCGATGACGCCGTAAAGCAGGTCGATCATCAGGTTGAGGAGCACATACATGATCGCCATCACCAGCACGAAGCCCTGCACCGGCGCGAAGTCGGATGCGATCAGCGCCTCGATGGCGTAGGAGCCGATGCCCGGCCAGGCGAACACCTTCTCCACCAGCACATTGGCGCCGAGCAGGAACGAGAACACCATGCCGAGCGTGGTGATTACCGGCAGCATGGCATTGCGAAATGCATAGGTGACGACCACCATGCGGGGCGACAATCCGCTGGCGCGTGCGGTGCGCACGAAATCCGACGACAGGACCGCCAGCATCGAGGCGCGGGTCATGCGGGTGATGGGCGCGAGCGAGAAGATGGCAAGTGTCGCCGCGGGAAGAATGAGCTGGGACAGCGAAGCGCGAAAGGTCTCGACATCGCCGGCAATCAGGCTGTCGATCAGGTAGAAGCCCGTGACATGCGGCGGCGCCGAATTGAAGACGTCGAGCCGCCCGAGCGGCGCCGGCGACCAGCCGAGCAGATAATAGAAAACATAGACCAGGATCAGCCCGGTGAAGAAGACCGGCAGCGACACGCCCGCGGTCGCGACAACGCGGCAGGCATGATCGATAATGGAGCCTTGTCGCACCGCCGCCGCGATGCCGAGCGGGACCGCGATCAGTATGGATATGATCAGTCCGAATAGCGTCAATTCGGCCGAGGCCGGCAGACGGGACGCGATGTCGGAAGCGACCGACTGCCCCGTCGTCAGCGACAGGCCAAAATCGCCACGCGACAGATCCTGAACATATCTCACGAATTGCTCAGGCAGCGGCCGGTCGAGACCGAGGGTCTTGCGAACTTCCGCGATCGATTCCGGCGTTGCAGCGGGCCCCGCGAAATAAACCGCAGGATCGCCCGGCAAAACGCGGGTCAACAGGAAGGTTACGATGACGACGCCGATCAGCGTCGGGATTACCGTTACGACACGCCGTCCGATATTCGATAGCATCGCCGCAGCTCCGATACAGGCACGTATTGCAGCGCAGCGGCCGCCTGACGCGCCCCGTGGATGGGATGACGGGGCGCATATGCGCCCCGTCGTCGCGGGTCAGGCTTTTTTCAGGGACCGGTAGTCGACTTGCCGATGGAACCAGTAGGTGTAGCCGGAGATATTCTTCTGCATCGCTACGTTCAGGTAGGGCTGGAACAGAGGAATCCGCGGGACTTCGTCAAATGACTTGGTGACGAACGCCTTCACATCCTTTTCGTAAGCAGCCCAGTCGCCCTCGCCGGCCGCCCTGCGGGCACCATCGATCAGCGCATCCATCTTCGCGTCCTGGTAGCTCATCGTGTTGAACAGCGCGTTTTGGCCGTGGTAGCACCAGAAGAAGAAATACTCGGGATAGTCGAGCCAGCCGGAGAAGAAATTGACCATCAGCGGCATGGTCTTCTTCGCCATCTCGCTGCGCCAGTTTGCGCCCGGCACCTTGTTGATGCTGGTCTTGATTCCGATCTCCGCGAGGCTTTCCTGCACCAGGATCGCAATCGGCTCGCTCACCACGCCCTGGCCCAGGTCGAACGAAATCGTGGTTTCGAAGCCTTCTGCCGCACCGGCTTCCGCCATCAACGCTTTGGCCTTGGCCATATCGGAATTGTAGCCGTGTTGCTGCGGCCAGACGAGTGACGACGACTGGTTGGAGCCACCGTGCAATGGCCTGGCAATGCCGAACATCGCCGCGTCGATGATCTTCTGATACGGCACGGCATAGGCCACAGCCTGGCGGATTTTCTCGTTGTTGAACGGCGGATTCTTCACGTTCATGCCGAGATAATAGATGCCGTTGCCGATCGGATTCGAAACGATGCTGAGCTTGCCTTCCTTCTTGAGCTCGGCGGTGTCCTTTGCCGGCAGGTCGAAGGAAATATCGGCATCGCCGCGTTCCATCAAAGCACGGCGGTTGCCGGCAGAGGGAATGGTCCGCCAGATCACCCGGCGCAGATCCGGCGTCGGACCGCCTTTCCAGTTGTCGTGACGCTCGTAAACGACTTCGACACCCGGCTTCCAGCTGGCAACCTTGAAAGCGCCACTGCCCGGAGTGTTGCTCTTTGTATATTCCAGACCCCAGGGATCCTTCTCGGTCGCGTTCTTCTTGACCAGTTCGGAGTGGTAGACACCGGGAACGATGACCGCGAGATCGGGAATGGTCATCCGGTCCTTCCGGATCAAATCGACGCGGAAGGTGTGATCGTCGACAATGACGAATTGCTCGGGATTCTCGAGCGAGCCCGCCTTCATCTGCACGGTCGGAAAGCCGCCGACCTTCACGGCCCGGTCGAACGACCATTTCACATCTTTAGCGG
>JAEVZN010000380.1 GCA_023392205.1 Pseudomonadota bacterium | reverse complement strand
GCGCCGAACGCGTTCGCCTGATCTGCCGTGAAGACAAGCTGGAACGGCTGTTCGCGGAACTCGCCATTCACAAGATCGATCTCGTGATCGCCGATCAGCCGCTGCCGTCCCAGCTCGGCGTGAAAGGCTACACTCATACGCTTGGAAGCGCCCAGATCGCTTTCTACGCCATCCCCAAACTCGCGGCCCGCTACCGCAAAGGCTTCCCGCAGTCTCTGCACGGCGCGCCCATGCTATTGCCGAGCGATGGAGCGGCGATGCGAGGGGCGCTCACGCGGTGGTTCAGCCAGCATCAGGCCGAGCCGCAGGTCGTTGGGGAGTTTGACGACAGCGCGCTCATGAAGGCCTTCGGTAAGGCGGGGACGGGCATTTTCCCGGCTCCCATTATCCTGGCCGACGAGATGCGCAGCCAATATGACGCAGAGATCGTGGGTCACGCAGACGGCATTGCCGCAAAATATTTCGCGATTTCGATTGAGCGAAAACTGATACACCCGGCTGTTGTAGCAATCAGCAAAGCGGCAAAGTCAGAGCTATTCGCGGAGGTCGGCGTCTCAACGACCTGACTCGCGTTTGCGGCCGAACTCGCTCCAACGAGCTGCAATAGCGAGTTCCTCAGTGCCGGACTGAAGTATCTTTTGGGAGAGAAGTGGTGACACCCTCAGCCAGCGGTAAACTTCGTTCTCCTAAATGATGCCTTGGACTGAGCGAATAGTGGACCCTGAAAAAAATCTATGTACTGGCATTATCCAAACTTATTAAAGCAAAGACAATCGAGCACATTCGATCCATTAAATCTGGTACACGCTGTTACGCTGAAGCAGGACGAGTCACCACTGTCCAGATGAGGCCAAATGAAACCGAGTAATTTCGATTATCACGCTCCCGCTGACCTGAACGAGGCGCTCATTCTGTTGAACAGTCTGGACGACGCGCAGATCCTGTCAGGCGGTCAGAGTCTTGTCCCGGCCATGTCTTTCCGGCTGGCCAGTCCGAAACATCTGGTCGACATCAATCATATTACCGAGTTGCAGAAATTCCGGGTCTCCGTTGGCTGGCTTGTGATCGGTGCCGGCGTGCGGCATGCCGCCATGGCAAAGCCGCCGGTGGCGGGCCCACTGGCTGTGCTGCTGCCGCATATCGTCAGCCATATCGCGCATTATCCCATCCGCACCCGCGGGACCGTATGTGGAAGCCTGGCACATGCCGATCCTGCATCCGAATGGTGCCTGATGTCGGTTGTGCTCGATGCGGTGATGATTGCAGCGAGCACCAGCGGCTCGCGGCAGATCGCGGCGCAGGAATATTTTCACGGGCTGATGACTACCGATCTCAGGACGGACGAAATCCTGTCGGAAATCCGGATCCCCGTTCCGCCCGAGCACACGAAATTCGGATTCTACGAGTTCAGCCGCCGGGCCGGCGATTATGCGATCGGGATGGCGCTTGTGAGCTGGTTGCCGTATGGCGGCGCGATGACGCAGGTGCGCATCGGCGTTGGCGGCATTGAGGGCAGTCCGCGACGCATCACGGAAGCGGAAGCGATCCTGGAGGGGCAGGCGCCGACGGTTTCGGCATTCGCCGTGGCAGCGGAGGCCGTGGCCTCCGGCGTCGAGCCGCTTGAGGACCTGCAGGCGGACGAGGCCTACCGGCGCGATATCGCGCGTGTGGCGGTGCGCCGCGCGCTGGACGCTGCGGCGCAAGCCTGAGCGTCCTCAACCGGGCCTGCTCCAGATTTTCTTCTGGATCTGGTCTTGCGCCGTCTTGTGCAGAAGATCGCAGAAGCGCTCCACGGCGAGGCTGAGCGGTCGCGACTTCGTCTTCGCCATCAGCCAGGTGATGTAGAAATTCGAGATCGGGCTCGCCGTGACCGTCTTGTTCTTGAGGCAGGCGCGGATGCCGCAAAGCGGCAGCACCGTATACCCAAGCCCGGCGGTGACCAGATCGGTCATCAGCGGCAAGGCATTCGCCTCCACCCGGATATCCGGCTTCTTTCCGTATCGGTTGAGGCTCGCCTCAACGGTCAGGCGCAGACTGTTCGGGCGCGTCGTGAGGATCAAGGGCAGTTCGGCGAGTTTGCCGATCGGCGTTTCGGTCTTCATCGATAGCTTCGCCGCCGGCGGTCCGACGAGGTACATCTGCTCGCGACCAAGCGGTTCGGCAGACATATCGCGCATCGGCGCGTGAAAATTGGTGATCGCCACATCGAGGACACCCGACGCGACCAGATCGCGCAATTCTCCGCTGGTTTCCTCCGACACCCGCACGGTGACGCGCGGACATTCCTCGGCGAATTGCCTGATGAGCGGGACTGCGAACAGGCTGCGCGGCGACGGCGGAATGCCGAACGCAATCTCGCCGGTTGGCTCGGTCGCGGCCGAGGTGATGTCGGATTTCAGAGAGCGCATACGCCGCTCCAGCCCCAGCAATCCCTCATGCAGCCGCTTGCCGGCTTCGGTCGGCTGCATGCCGCGGCCATGCCGGATGAACAGCGCCATACCGAATTCTTCCTCGAGAGCCTGCATCTGCCGGCTTAGCGTCGGCTGGGATACACGCAATGCATGCGCGGCATTGCTCAGGTTGCGATGTTCAAGAACCGCAAAGAAATACTGGGCTTTGCGCAAATCCATATCTGCCCGTCCCTTGATCAGCGCCGCGCGCCACTTCATCAATGGTATGCATGGAACGTATAATTAAGATAGCAACAATGCAATTGCTGTATGTTTTCCATGTGATAGCGTTCCGTCAGTCCGTTGGCTCCGTATCATGCTGACAAGGGAGGATCTCATGCGACTGACCTTACGTTCGCTTGCAGCCATGGCGGCTCTCGCCGTGCTTCCATTCACCGGCTCGCTTGCATCGGCACAGGAGCCGATCCGCATCGGCGTGATGTTGCCGGTCACCGGCCCCTTCGCCAAAAACGGCCTTGAAAATTGGGAGGCCATGCAGATCGCGCGCGACATGATCAATGAGCGCGGCGGAGTAAACGGCCGCAAGATCGAATACCTGCTCGGCGATGCCATGAATCCAAATGCGGGCATCAGCGAAACCGAACGTCTCATCACCCGCAACGGCATCAAGATCACGACCGGTTCTTTCGCCTCACCGCTTGCCATTGCCGTCAGCCAGGCCGCGGAGCGGCATGGCGTCTTTCATTGGGAAACCACAGGTGCGGCCGAAATCATTACCCGGCGCGGGTTCAAGCATACGTTCCAGGTCGGAGCGCCGGCGCGCAAATACGGACAGGCCGCCGTCGATTTCGTCATCGAGGATCTGACCAAGCGGCTGAACAAGCCCATTGAGGACATGAAGATCGCGCTGCTGTGGGAGAACCGCGCCTTCGGCAAGTCGGTCGGAGACGGCATTCGCGCCTACACGCAGTCGAAGAACATCAAGCTCGTCTATGACGAGGGCTATGATCAGTTCGCAACCGACATGACGCCGATCGTGCAGAAACTGAAAGACGTCAATCCGGACGTGCTGATTGCGATCTCATTCCCGAATGACGCAATTCTGTTTCAGCGCAAGGCGAAGGAATTGCAGCTCAATGTCGCCGCCTTTATTGGCGTCAGCGCTGGCTATTCGTCTCCGGACCTGCGCAATTCCATCGGCGATTCGGTCAACGGCATTTTCGTTGCCGACTTTCCGCCCAAGGTGAACCCGGCTGTCCTCAATCCTGAAACGCGCAAGGTCGCCGATGAATTCTTCCGCCGCTACGAGGAAAAGCTGAAGCGCGCCCCCGCAGGCCATGCTTCGGCCGGCTTCTCGGCGATCTGGGCCCTGTTCACCGAAGTGTTGCCGAAAGCGAAGACCTACGAGCCCGCTGAGCTGCGTGAGATTGCGCTCGGGCTCGATCTGCCGGAAGGCACGCTGGTCAATGGCAGCGGCATCAAGTTCACCAACTTCGACTGGCCGGACGAT
The DNA here is from genome assembly GCA_023392205.1 of Pseudomonadota bacterium. GTDB lineage: Bacteria > Pseudomonadota > Alphaproteobacteria > Rhizobiales > Xanthobacteraceae > Pseudorhodoplanes. The sequence continues at coordinate 7,780 of JAEVZN010000380.1, read as the reverse complement.
GCCAAGGATGCTGGCCAGAATCTGCGCGCCTCGATTGGTGTGTGGCAGTGGACCAAGGACGGCAACGAGCAGGTCTTCCCGGCCAAGCTTGCCACCCAGGAGCCGACGATGGTGCCGCTGCCCGCCTGGGAAAAGCGATAACAGCCTCGCGACAGGCGCGGTCGCTGATCGGCCGCGCCTGCTTCTTTCCCGATCCGATCCGGTATCCAGACAGCACAGATGACGACACTTGCCCAGCTCATTGCCTCCGGCGTCCTGATCGGCGGCATCTATGCGCTCATGAGTATGGGTCTGACGCTTATTTTCGGCGTTCTGCGTGTCGTCAACTTCGCGCATGGCGAGTTTCTGATGCTCGCGATGTACGGCGCCTGGGCGATCACGGTATTCATGGGGCTCAATCCCTATTTTGCCGCCATCGCTATTGTGCCCGCCATGTTCCTGTTCGGTGGCCTGATCTATCGCATCATCATCAGCCCCGCGCTCGACAAGCCGCATCTCGTCGTCGTGTTCGCGACCATGGGCCTGTCGATCTTCATGCAGAATGTTGCCTTGATGGCGATGACGGCGGATCTGTGGGACGTGCCGCCGATTGTCGGGCAATCGATCGCAATCGGGCCGCTGCTGTTCCGGGCCGAATTGCTGATCGGCTTTGCGGTGACTTTGTTGTGCACCTTCGGACTGCAATGGGTAATCCGCTCGACCTATCTGGGCAAGGCGATCCGCGCCACTGTCCAGGACGGTGAAGCCGCCATGTTGATGGGCATCCCGGTCCCGCGCATCTTTCTCATCACCTTTGCCGCCGGATCGGCGCTGGTCGGGATTGCCGCCTGCGTGATGATGCCGTTGTTCTCGGTGTTTCCCACGGTCGGTCTCAACTTTGTTCTGATCGCCTTCGTGATCGTGGTGCTGGGCGGGATGGGCAGCATCGAGGGGGCCTTGATCGGCGGGATATGCATCGGCGTCGTGCAGTCGCTGAGCAGCTATTACATCGCGCCGGCCTTCGGACAGCTCTTCTTCTTCGTGCTCTTCCTTCTGGTGATGATCTTCCGTCCGAACGGTCTACTCGGGCAGAAGGGGGCCGCTACAATCGGCATGAACGACTGAGGGGCGAAAGAGTGTCGTTGACGTGAAGCCGGACAAGCGCCGGTTCAGCCTTGCCAGACTGCCCGAGCGCGGGCGCGTCTCGATTTTCGAGCTTGCGCTTCTCGCGGCCTGCATCCTGCTGATCCTTGCCGATATCCCGACGAGCTTTCTCGATATCGTCGTTTTGACCTTCCTCTTCGCCGGGCTTGCATTGGCCTGGAACATCGCCGGTGGATATGCGGGCCTGATATCGTTCGGGCACGCCGCGTTCTTTGGCATCGGGGCCTACACATCGACAATCCTTGGGCTGCAATTCGGGCTCACGCCATGGATCGGTCTGTGGTTCGGAGGGATCACGGCAGCCATCGCTGCCTCTGTGCTGGCCTTGATCTGCGCACGGCTGCGCGGCCCCTTCTTTATTCTGTCGACATTGGCCGCCGCAGAGGTCGTCAGGATCATCGCGCTGAACTGGTCGTCGCTCACCGGCGGTCCCGAGGGCCTGTCGATCATGCCGGTCGCCGACCTGGCCAACATGGTGTTCAGTTCCAAGACCATCTATGCGTGGCTGATGCTGGCCTTTCTGGTGCTGGTCTATGCGCTGACCAAGTGCCTGGAGGCATCGCGGTTCGGTTATTACCTTTTCGCGGTGCGTGACGATGAGGATGCTGCGGGAGCGGCCGGAATCAATCCGCTGCTGGTGCGGACAGCGGCGATGGCTTTGAGTGCCGGTCTCACCGGAATCGGCGGCTCGTTGTTCGCGCAATATTTCCTGTATCTCGATCCGACTTTCCTGATCTCGCCCGAATTGTCATTCCAGTTCGCATTGCTGGCCGCCGTGGGAGGGCTTGGCACGGCGATCGGGCCGGTGCTCGGCTCGTTTCTCATTACGCCGTTGTCGGAATTGCTGCGTGCCTATCTCGGTAACGCCGCTGCCGGTCTACATCTCGTCATTTACAGCGCAGGTTTGATTGTCGTCATGCTTTATTTTCCCGGCGGCATAGCCGGTGCGCTTGCACGCCTCGGACGGAGCAGGGGGCGGTGACGGCGATCCTCGAAATCCGCGATTTGAGCCGCGCTTTCGGCGCGCTTTGGGCCGTCAAGAACGTATCCTTCATCGTCGAAGAAGGTGAGTTGCTCGGACTGATCGGGCCCAACGGGGCCGGCAAGAGCACCTTGTACAACCTGATCGCCGGTGCTTTTCCGGCCACGTCCGGGCAGATCATCTATGACGGCCGCAATATCGCGGGCTGGAAGCCCTATCACACCGCCCGCGTCGGAATTGCGCGCACCTTCCAGATCCCCAAGCCCTACCGCCAGCTCTCCGTGCTCGAAAACGTCATGCTCTCGGCCTTTCAGAAGGAAAAGGCCCTGCGCGACGCCCGCAGGCTCGCCGAACAGACGCTCGAGGATGTCGGGCTGTCCGAATACGTGACCTCCCCCGTCAGCAACCTGACTGTCGGCCTGTTGAAGCGGCTGGAGGTCGCGCGCGCACTCGCCATGAAGCCGAAGATCGTTCTGTTCGACGAGATCATGGCGGGTCTCACCCCTTCGGAAGTCGGCGGCATGACTAGGCTCGTGGCGTCGCTGCCGGGGCGCGGCATCACCGTTATCTGGGTCGAGCATGTGCTCTATGCCATCATGAAAACGGCGACGCGCATTCTGGTTCTCAACCGTGGTGAGTTGATCGCCAACGGGCAGCCGGCGCAGATCGCCAAGGACCCGGCTGTGGTCAAGGCCTATCTCGGAGAGGAGATGGACCTTGCTTGAGGTGAAAAATCTTGATGCCTCTTATGGCGCCGTGCAGGTTCTCTATGACGTGAACCTGACCGTCGAGACCGGTGAGATTGTCGGACTTGTCGGCGCCAATGCGGCCGGCAAGAGCACGCTGATGTTTACGCTCGCCGGTTTGCGTACCACCTATAAGGGCTCTGTGCTGCTGCATGGCGAGGCGGTGGATCATCTCCAAGCCTATGAGCGTACCGCCCGTGGCCTGATCTTGGTGCCGGAGCGGCGCCGTCTGTTCCCCTTCATGAATGTGCTCGAGAATCTCGAGCTTGGCGCCTATGCGCCGAATGTGCGGCCGCTGGCCAAGCAGACCATGGAAGAGGTGTTTGAATTGTTGCCGGTGCTCGCCGACCGGCGCAAGCAGGTGGCGAATTCGCTGAGCGGCGGCGAGCAGCAGATGCTCGCCATCGGCCGTGCCCTAATGGCGAAGCCGCGCGTCCTTTTGCTGGACGAGCCGACGGAAGGGCTGGCGCCGATCTATGTGAAGCTGCTGTTCGATCTGATTGCCAGCCTGCGCAGCGCCGGAATGACGATCCTGATCGTCGAGCAGAACGTGCATCACGTCCTGCGGACCGTCGACCGCGCCTATGTCATCGAGAACGGCCATATCGTGATGGAAGGGCAGGGCGCCGACCTCCTGAAGGACGAGCGCCTCAAGGTCGCATATCTGGGACTGTGAAATGATCACCGACATCCACCGCCATTTCGTCCCTCCGGATTTCTTCAAATTCATGTGCGAGCGCGGCGCCTTCGGAATCGACGTGAAGCGTCACGAGATCGAGGCGATCGATCTCGATATTCGCGGTGTCCATTTCGGCCTTAACCCGACCTTCTTCGACCTGGCGCGGCAACGCAGCCTGATGGCCGAGCAGGGCGTCGAACGTGCGATCCTGTCGCTTGCGACCCCCTTTATCAATTACGGCCTTGAAAGCGCAGCTGCTGTGGACATGGCGCAACGCTTCAACGATGCACTCGCGCAATCGATTGACGGGCAATCGGAGACATTCGGCGCCTGGGCTTTCCTGCCGATGCAGGCACCGGAGGCCGCAGCCGGCGAGTTGCGCCGCTGCGTCACGGAATTCGGATTTGCCGGCGGGCATATCGCGTCGAATGTTCAGGGCATCTACCTGAACGACGAGCGGTTCGAGCCGGTTTACAGGGCGGCACTGGATCTGAATGTGCCTTTGTTCGTGCATCCGGCCGATCCTGCCGGCAAGGACCGGATGCGCGAATATGAATTGATGGTCGTCGCGGGCTATCTGTTCGACAGCACGATCAATATTCTCAAGATGGTGTGTTCCGGATTTCTCGACCGCTGGCCGGATCTGAAACTCGTCTGCGCGCATACCGGTGCATTCAGCCTAGCCTTGCGGGCCCGGATGCAACGGGAGGTGGACACCAATCCGCTGATCGCGGAAGGTTTGCGTGCGCCGATCGGTGACTATCTGGCGCGGCTCTATTACGATACAATCTGTTTCGAGCCGGCCATGTTGCGCTATGCCACGACAATCGTCCCGCTGGATCATCTCTTTCTCGGCAGCGATGCGCCGTTCCCGCTGGGCGAGCCCAATCCCGTGACTTTCGTGCGCGATGCCTTGCCGGCCGACCAGAGCGCCGCCATTTTCCACGATAATTTTCCGAGGTTTCTGGCACGGTGAGCATGGACGTCCGCAGGATCTGGGTCGCGCGCGAGCGCATCATGCAGGAAGGCGGACTTGCTGCGGCGCGTCCTGTGACGCGGGTCGTGGCCGGGGCGGTCATTGCCAATCCGCTCGCCTTTCATGCACAGGACGATATCGCCATCCTTGTGCCGTTCGGCGCAGCGCTTGGAGAGATGCTGAGCGCCGAGGCGCTGCAATTGCTGTCCGCGCCGGTCATAGCCTATGGCAAGGCCGCCATTGTCGGCACCGGGGGTGATGTCGAGCATGGCGCGGCCATCGTTCATCCGCAGATGGGCAAACCCATGCGTGCCGCCATTGGCGGCGGCAAGGCGCTCATTCCCTCCAATGTGAAGGTGGCGGCTGCCGGCGCAGCCATCGATATCCCGATCGGCCATAAAGACGATCCGTGGTCCTTCGACGAGATCGATACCATGACCGTCATGATGGCCGGCGCACCGCGGCCGGACGAGATCGCGGTCTTTATGGTCTTTTCCGATGGCGGGCGGCCGCGGCCGCGGCTTCCCAGGGCCGCACCTCAACCGCCGGCCACACCAAATTCCTGAACGGGGACGCATGCCGGCGCGACATCGCATCAGCGTCACGGTCAATGGCCGCACATTCGACGGCGAGGTCGAGCCACGGCTGCATCTCGCCGATTTCCTACGTCAGGATCTCGGCCTGACCGGAACGCATGTGGGTTGCGAACACGGAGCCTGCGGGGCCTGCACAATTCATCTGAACGGCGTTGCCGTGCGGTCCTGTCTGGTCTTCGCAGTTCAGGTCAACGGCGCCACCATCGACACCGTGGAGGGACTGGCCGCTGCGGACGGGCGTCTGCATCCGCTGCAGGCAGCCTTCCGGGAGAAGCACGGATTGCAATGCGGGTTCTGCACGCCCGGCATGCTGATGACCTTGACTGCATTTCTGAACGACCATCCGCAGGCGGGCGAAACGGAGATCCGCGACGCGATTTCCGGAAATCTCTGCCGCTGTACGGGCTACGAGACCATCGTCGATGCGGCCTTGATGGCGGCGCAGACATTGCGCGGAGAGGCCTGATGGGCGTGCGGTATTTCGGAGCCGCCGTTCCGCGCGTCGAGGATCCGCGTCTGCTCAGGGGCGGCGGGCGCTACACCGACGATATCCGGTTGCCGGGAATGCTGCATGCCGCGTTCGTGCGCTCGCCGCATGCTCATGCACGCATTGTGAAAATCGATATGCGCGAGGCGAAAGCACAGCCCGGCGTGGCGGGCGTCTTCTCGTCGGCCGATTTCGGCGAGGTGGCGCGCAAGCCTTTGCCGCATATGGTGCCCGTCGCCGTGATCAAACAGCCGATCAATTACCCGGTGCTCGCCGATGACGAGGTCTGTCATGTCGGCGTGCCGGTGGTGATGGTTGTCGCGGACAGCCGCGCTTTGGCAGAGGATGCGGCGGCGAAAGTGATTGTCGAGTATGATGTCCTGCCCGCCCTGGTGGATTGGCAAAAGGCGCTTCAGCCCGATGCGCCGCGCGCGCATCTCGGAACGCCGGACAATGTCGTCGCCAGCCTGCATTCGCGATTCGGTCCCGTCGACGAGATCTTCGCCGATGCGGCGCATGTCTTTGGCGAGCGGCTGATCACGCATCGCGGCGGCTGCCATTCCATGGAAGGCCGGGCGGTGATTGCCGCCATCGATGCCGTCAGCGAAAATCTGACCATCTGGACCTCGACACAGGCGCCGCACATGATCCGCCGCCTTGTGGCCGCGCATCTGGGCCGCGACGAGCGTGCCGTGCGTGTCATCGCACCGGATGTCGGCGGCGGCTTCGGACCGAAATGCGCGATGTATCCGGAGGAAGTTGCGATCCCGCTCGCGGCGCAGGCGCTCGGGCGACCGGTCAAATGGATCGAGGACCGCACCGAGCATTTCCTGTCGACGACGCAGCAGCGCGACCAGTCGTGGGATGTCGAAGTCGCGGCCGATACGGAGGGTCGGCTACTGGCCGTTCGTGGTCGATGCATTCACGACAATGGCGCCTATGTGCCCTACGGTCTGGTTGCGGCCGTGACATCGCTTGCCGCCTTTCCGGGGCCTTATGCCCTGCAGGGCCTCGATATCAAGCTCGACGTCGTATTCACAAACCTTGTGCCTAACACGCCGGTCCGCGGTGCGGGCCGTCCGACCACTTGCTTTGTGCTTGAGCGGCTGGCCGATCGCGTGGCGCGCGAACTGGCGATAAGCCGCGAGGATGTGCGCCGGCGCAGTTTCATCCGCAAGGAGCAGTTTCCCTATCAGACCGGCGTGAAGGCGCGCGACGGATCGCCGATCACCTATGACAGCGGCGATTACAATGGGTGTCTCGAAGCCGTGCTGGATCGCGCCGAACCGGATTTTACCGCCCGCAAGGCGACGGCTGCACAGGAGGGCCGTTATCTCGGGCGCGGTATCGCGAGCTATGTCGAGGATACAGGCCTTGCGCCTTTCGAGGGCGCGACGGTGCGGGTCGAGCCGACCGGCAAGGTCGTCATCCAGACGGGCGCCGCCAGTCAGGGGCAGGGACATGCCACCGTGTTCTCGCAGATCTGTGCGGATCTGCTTGGCATCGACATCGACAAGATTGCGGTCGAGGCTGCGGATACGGGAATTTTCCCGCTCGGGATCGGCGCCATTGCCAGCCGCACGGCGGTGACCGCGGGATCGTCAGTACATCTGGCCGCGCTGCAGGTGCGGCAGAAGGCGATCAAGGCGGCGAGCGAAATCCTGGAAGCCGCCGAGCCCGATCTGGTGCTTGAAGATGGGGCGGTGCGGGTCGCTGGCATCCCCGATCTCAAGGTATCGCTCGCCGATCTGGCAGCGCGGCTCGACGGCGTGAGCGGCATGCCGCTATTCGCCGGGATGGAGCCCGGCCTTTCGGCCACCGCCTATCACGAAGCGCGGCGCTCGACCTATGCCAACGGGACGCACCTGTGCGAGGTGGAGGTGGACGCGGACACCGGGCATGTCCGGATCGCGCGCTACATTGTCGGGCACGATTGCGGTCGGCTGATCAATCCGATGGTGGTGGACGGACAGGTGCGTGGCGGTGTCGTTCATGGCATCGGCAACGCGCTGTTCGAGCGGATGATGCACGACGAGAATGGCGAGCCCATCACCGTGAATTACGCGGATTATCTGCTGCCGACGGCGCCGGAGATTCCGCGGATCGAGATCGTCCATCTGGAATCGCCGTCGCCCATCAATCCGATCGGGGTGAAGGGGGCGGGCGAGGGC
>JAEVZN010000197.1 GCA_023392205.1 Pseudomonadota bacterium | reverse complement strand
CTATGATGCGTGCGAGACCGACATCCAGGCCTTCGCCCATCTCGACCGCGAGCATATTCTCGCGCAGGCGCGCGCGCGCGACGAGGAGCGCAGCAACAACGCGCCGCTCGGGCCGCTGCAGGGCGTCCCTGTCGCGCTCAAGGACATCATCGACACCAGGGACGAGCCGACCGAATGCGGATCGCCTGCCCTGAAGGGGCGGCTGCCCTGGGAAGATGCGGCGCTGGTGACAAAGCTGCGCGCGGCAGGGGCCGTCATCTTCGGAAAGACCGTCACGACGGAATTCGCCTATTTCACGCCCGGCAAAACCCGCAATCCGCACCGGCTTGACCGCACGCCGGGCGGTTCGTCATCGGGTTCGGCTGCGGCCGTGGCGGCAGGCGTCGTGCCGCTAGCGGTCGGATCGCAGACCAACGGATCGGTCATCCGCCCGGCCTCCTTTTGCGGCGTGATCGGTTTCAAGCCGACGCATGGCCTCATTCCCCGCACCGGCGTGCTGACGCTCTCGCGCAGCTTCGACCAGATGGGTGTGTTCGCGCTCAATCTCGCCGATGCAGCTTTGCTGGCGCAGACACTGGCCGGATACGATGCCGGCGATCCCGATACCCGGCCGATCGCGCGTCCACCGTTCGTGGAGGCCGTTACGCAGGACTGGCCGATCCCGCCACGCATCGGTTTCGTGCGCGGCCCCGCCTGGGACAAGGCCGAGCCGGACACGCAGGCCGGCTTTGCGGAGCTTGCCGCCGCGCTTGGCGAGGCGGTGACCGACATCGACCCCGGCTCCCAGTTCGCCGCCATTGCCGATCTGCATCGCGCGGCGATGGAAGCCGAGATGGCGCACAATCTCGCCAGCATCTATGAGCGCCGCCGCGACATGCTGAGCGACCGGCTCGCCGAACTGATCGCGCGCGGGCGCACTGTCACGGCGGGCGAATATCTGAAAAGCCTGTCTTGGATCGGCCCGCTGAATGCCGCGCTCGATTCGATTTTCGACGACGTCAATGTCATCATGGCTCCTGCGGCGACGGGCGCAGCGCCCGGCCCCGATACCACCGGCAACCCGGTCTTCTGCACGCCTTGGACCTATCTCGGCGTGCCGGCGGTGACTTTGCCGCTGCTGCAATCGGAGGACGGGATGCCGATCGGCGTACAGCTTGTGGCGCGCCGCGGCGACGATGCGAAATTGCTGCGCACGGCGCGCTGGCTGATGGAATCCGTGAGCGGAAAAACCCGCCGCAGCGGAAAGGGACGAAAGACATGAGCAATGTCATCGCCGGTTTGATCGGTCTTGTGATCCTGTTCGGCTATCTCGGCATGATGGTATGGTCGGTTGCATCGCTGCCCTTCACCCTGATCGTCGCGGTGTCGGTAGCCATTCTCCTGTATGACTTCTATCTGTCGACCTTGCGCGGCAACCGTCCGCGCCGCCGCGGCTCTTCGCTGCGCCAATACCTGACGAAATTCCGCCGCGGTGCCGCGCGCGGCTGAGCCGCCGCGCGCTTTTATGCGTCAGGCGCCGCGCGGCGGCGCGCCGAGATGCTCGGTGAAGAAAGCCACGGTGCGTCCCCACGCCAGATCCGAAGCCTCCTTGTTGTAGCGAGCCGCCCCCGTATCGTTGTTGAAGGCGTGCTGCGTGCCCGGATAGGTGTGGATGACATAGGTCTTGTTGTTGGCCTTGAGCGCCGCTTCATAGGCAGCGATCCCGGCATTCACTCCGGCATCTTTCTCGGCGTAATGCAGCATCAGCGGAGCGGAGATATTCGTCACCTGATCGGCCGCGACCTGGCGCCCGTAATAGGCCACGCCGGCATCGAGACTTTTGCTTGAGGCCGCGAGCCGGTTGACCATGAGGCCGCCGAAACAGAACCCGACCGCGCCAACCTTGCCGGTGGATTCGGGATGCGTCTTCAGAAACTCCACCGCAGCCACCAATGCTGCGACGGCATCGTCCTGATTGAGTTTTGGATGCAATTCACGCGCGGCATCCTCGTCGGGCGGCGTGCCGCCCACGAGCGAGAGCAGGTCGATGGCGTAAGCGAGGAAGCCCTCCTGCGCGAAGCGGCGGGCGACGTCTTCCAGATGCGGATTGAGCCCGCGATTTTCGTGGATGACCAGTATCACGGGCCGTTTGCCCTTGGCCTTGGGCCGGACCAGATAGCCGTCGATCTTGCCTTTGGGCGTGTCGAAGGACAGGCGCTCGGCGGCCAGCCGCGGATCGTCCGCAGGCACGATGGCAGCCCTCGCATAATCGTTCTGCAGGAGCGGCAGCAGTGCCGCCGCCGCAAGGGTGGAACCCGCCAGGGTCGTGAGCCGGTCCAGAAACGCGCGGCGATTCATGCCGCCATGTGTGAAGCGGTCATAGAGATCGATGATGCGCTGATCCATGCTGCCCTCCTTTGAGAATGCCTGCCTGCGGAAAAGAACACCGAAGCCGATACGTTTCGTCCGTAAATGATTGCAGGATGACCATGCTGCTGCCTATTGTGTGGGCAGGCGGCCGGATTGCATACGATACCGGACGGTAACGCTCAGAAACCCGACTGGCCTGCAATTTGCTTAAAAATGACGCTTCAAAACCAGTCTGGGAGAGTGTCATGCGACGACGGGACTTCACAAAGATCGCGCTGGGAGGCGCTGCCGCCACCATTGCCGCGCCGGCCGTGGTGCATGCGCAAACGACCTTCAATTGGAAGATGACGAGCTTCTACGGTCCCAATGCCGCATTCTATTCGACCGGGCCGGGCAGCGCGAAGGACCTCTGCAAGCGCATCGAGGAGATGTCGAACGGCCGGATGAAGATCCAGTTCTACGGCGCGGGCGAACTGATCCCCGCCGCGGAAGGCTTCGACGCGGTGTCGTCGGGCACCGTCGAGATGAATTACGCGAATTCGTATTTCTGGACCGGCAAGAGCTTCGCCGCGCAGTATTTCACCGCCGTCCCGTTCGGCCTGAACTTCCAGGGCTATAACGGCTGGATGTTCGATGGTGGCGGCCTCGAATTGTGGCGCGAGGGCTATGACCGCTTCAATCTCGTACCCTTCGTCTGCGGCAATACCGGTGTGCAGATGACCGGCTGGTTCCGCAAGCCCATCGAGTCGCCGGAAGACCTGAAGGGTCTCAAGATGCGCATTCCGGGCCTTGCGGGCCGCGTCTATCGCGAACTCGGCGTGGATTCCCGGCTGATCGCGCCGGGCGAAATCTTCCCGTCGCTGGAACGCGGCGTGATCGATTCGGCGGAATTCGTCGGCCCGTATCTCGACCGCCAGCTCGGCCTGCATCGCGTCGCGAAGTATTATTACACGACCGGCTGGCACGAAATGGCGACGGCCAGCGAACTCATCATCAACAAGGCCAAATGGGCATCGCTGCCGGCGGATCTCAAGGCCATTGTCGAGAATGCCTGCCTCGCCTGCAACACGCTCGGCGAAGCCTGGTGCCAGAAGAACAATGCGGAAGCGTTGGAAGACCTTGTGAAGAATCACGGGGTGATCGCACAGCCGCTGCCGGATTCGGTGGTGAAGGCCCTGAAGGTGTCGACGGACAAGATCCTCGACGAGGCGGTGGCCAAGGATCCGGTGACACGGAAAGTGCATGAATCCTACATGGCCTACAAGGCGAAGTACGATTCCTGGGCCGACCTGAGCGAGACCGTCTATCACACCAAGGTCCGGAAGGCCTGACATTGAAGGCAGCGGAAAAGCTGGCCGGCGGGATCGACGTTTTCGTCGATCTCGTCGGCCGCGCCACGTCATGGCTGGCGCTCGGCATCGCGCTCGTCATGGGCGCGAATGTGCTGCTGCGCTACGCCTTTTCGTATGGCTTCATCTGGGCGCAGGAACTGGAATGGCACATCTTTGTGCCGATCTGCCTGTTCGGCATGTCCTACGCTTTGCTGCATGGCGAACACGTCCGCGTCGATGTGCTGTTTCAATATTTTTGGCCACGCGCCAAGAAGCGAGTTGAAATCCTGTCCGCCGTCATCTCGATGCTGTTCTGCCTGATCGTAATCTGGCTGTCGCTGCCCTGGGTCTACCAGTCCTGGTCGATCGGCGAGGGCACCGCAAATCCCGGCGGGATCGACTACCGCTATATCGTAAAGTCCTTCATCCCCATCGGATTTGCGATCCTGTTCCTGCAATCGCTGTCGGAAGCGATCAAGTCTGCGCTCGCGATGCGGAGCCTGTAATGCCGCTCGTTGAAATTCTCGCCATCTGCATGCTGGCGTCGTTCTTTGTGTTGCTGATGGTGGGCATTCCGGTCGGGCTGACGCTTGCCACCGTCGGACTTGTGTTCGGCTATCTTGGTTTCGGCAGCCTGCTGTTCAATCTGCTGCCCGGCCGCATATTCGGCGTCGTCACCAACCAGACGCTGATCGCCATTCCGCTCTTCGTCTTCATGGGCATGATGCTGGAGAAATCCAGACTCGCCGAAGACCTGATGGATGTCATCGGCCATCTGGCTGGATCGCTGCGCGGGGGGCTCGGCATCGGGATCGTGATGGTCGGCGTGCTGCTCGGCGCGACGACCGGCATTGTCGGTGCCACGGTGGTCACGCTCGGTCTGCTCACGCTGCCCGGCATGTTGCGGCGCGGTTACGACAAGGGCCTTGCCTGCGGCGTGATCTGCGCATCCGGCACGCTCGGGCAGATCATCCCGCCGAGCCTGATCCTGATCCTGCTCGCGGATATCCTCAACGAATCCGTCGGCACATTGTTCGCCGCCGCCATGCTGCCCGGCCTGATGCTGGCCGCGCTTTATGTCATGTACATTCTCGTGCTCGGCATGGTGAAGCCGGATTCGGTGCCGGCCTTTTCGGTGGAGGAGCGGGCGCTTGTCTCCAAGGCCGAACTGACGAAGAAGCTGTTCAAGGTGGTGGCGCCGCCGGTCGGGCTTGTGGCCGCCGTGCTCGGCTCGATCATCGGCGGCGTTGCGGCGCCGTCCGAAGCGGCCTCGATGGGCGCGCTGGGCTCCATCGTGGTGGCGGCGATTGGCGGACGGCTCAGTTTCCGCGTGCTGCGCGAAACCGCGCAGGCGACGACCAAGATCACCGCGATGATGATGTTCATCCTGATCTGCGCGCAGGCCTTCGCGCTCGCCTTCCGTGGATTGCAGGGTGAGAAGCTAGTTCACGATCTCTTCGCGTTCCTGCCCGGCGGAACGAATTCGGACGTCTGGTTCCTGATGTTCATCATCTTCGTGCTCGGCTTCTTCATCGAGTGGATCGAGATTTCCTACATCGCCGTGCCGCTGTTCCTGCCGGTCTTCATCCAGGGCAATGTCGATCTGGTCTGGCTGGCGGCGCTGATCTGCATCAACCTGCAGACCTCGTTCCTGACCCCGCCCTTCGGCTGGTCGCTGTTCTTCCTGCGTGGCGTGGCGCCACCGGAAGTCACGACCGGCGATATGTATCGTGGCGTCATTCCCTTCGTCTTCATTCAGGCGCTGGCGCTCACTCTGGTCTTCCAGTTTCCTGCAATCGCCACCTGGTTGCCCAAGGCGATCGGCTGGTAGGGGCTCGCGACGGACCAGCGAGCAGTGCTAATCTTGCTCCACAGGGAGCGGGGCCATGCCGGGCATCACACGGCGGGATTTCTTCAACGGTTTTGCACTGGCCATAGCGCCGGGCCTGACGCCCTATGCGCAATTGCTGGGGGCGCCCGGCCGCTATCCGCCCGCGCTGACGGGATTGCGCGGTTCGCATGACGGCTCGTTCGAGGCCGCGCATGCCTTGCGTGACGGCGATGCGCCGGACTTTGTCGGTCTGCCAATTGCCGAGGACTATGATTGCGTCATCGTCGGGGCAGGGATCAGCGGGCTTGCCGCCGCATTTTTCTATCGCAAGCGGCAGCCCGGCGCGCGCATTCTCATTCTCGACAATCACGACGATTTCGGCGGACATGCCAAGCGCAACGAATTCACCATCGGCGGACGGACGATCCTCGGCTATGGCGGCAGCGAGTCGCTGCAATCGCCGAAAGCGCTGTTCAGCGACGTCGCTCATGGTCTGATCCGCGATCTCGGCATCGATCTCGCGCGCTTCGACACGGCCTTCGAGCGCAATCTCTACCCCTCGCTCGGACTGTCGCGCGGCGTGTTCTTCCCGCGCGAGCATTTCGGGCGCGACGTGCTGGCGACCGGCGATCCCACCCGGATGGTGGCTGACGATCTGGGGCCGCGGCTTCTCAACGAGAAATCGCCGAAGGATTTCGTGGCGCAGTTTCCGCTCGATGACGACAGCCGCGCACAGGTGCTGGCGCTTTACGACACCGCCCGTGATCCACTCGCGGGACGCTCGGTTGAGGAGAAGATCGCGCTGCTCGACAGCACCAGCTATCGCGATTATCTTATGACGCATTGCGGATGCAGCGAGCAGGCAGCCAATTGTTTCCACGGCCGCTCGCTCGACTTCATGGCGCTGGCGAGCGATCTCATTTCCGCAAGCGATGCGCGCGGGATCGGCCTGCCGGGCTTTGCCGGACTGGGGCTTCCCGACGACGCAAGTCCCGAGCAGGACGAGCCCTATATCCATCATTTTCCGGATGGAAACGCCTCGATTGCGCGGCTGCTTGTACGCGCGCTTATCCCCGATGCTGCGCCCGGCAACAGCATGGATGATGTTGTGCTGGCGCGCTTCAACTACGAACGGCTGGACGAGTCAGCGAGCCGTACCCGCATCCGACTGGACTCAACCTGCATCAATGTCCGCAATGCACAAGGCGGAGCGGACGTGACCTATCTCCGCCACGGCGAGGCGCGGCGGCTTCGCGCGGGGCATGTGGTGCTGGCCTGTTACAACATGGCCATTCCCTACATGATGCCGGAATTGCCGGAGGAGCAGCGAAATGCGCTGCTGCGCAACGTCAAGGCGCCACTCGTTTATACAAAGGTTTTGATCCGCAACTGGACGGCCTTTGCCGCGCTCGGCGTCCATGAGATCTCCGCGCCGATGTCGTTTCATTGCCGCGTGAAGCTCGATTATCCGGTCAGTCTCGGCGGTTACCGGCATCCGCGCGATCCGTCCGAACCGATGGGGCTGCATCTGGTGCACGTGCCGAATGAATCCCATTCCGGCATGGAGGCGCGCGACATGTTCCGGATCGGCCGCATGAAGCTTCTGGAGACGACCTTTGCCGATTATGAGGCGCAGATCCGCGACGACCTCGACCTGATGCTGGGGCCGGGCGGCTTTTCGAGCGACCGCGATATCGCCGCCATCACCGTCAATCGCTGGCCGCACGGATATTCCTACGGCAGCAATTCGCTGTTCGATACGCCGGAAGATGCGGACGCACCTTCACTTGCGCGCAAGCCTGCGGGCCGGGTGGCGATCGCCAATTCCGATGCCGACTGGCATGCCTATGCGCATACCGCCATCGATCAGGCGCACCGCGCGGTGAGCGAATTACTCAACAGATAGAAGGAAAGTCACTTTTCGTTATAGGCCGCGACCAGCGCGTTCACATTGGCCTCGAACATCCCGATGTAATCGTCGGTATTCGGCAGCATTCCGACGCTGCCGGCCAGTTGCACCACCTTGGCGCCGGTGCGCTTGGCGAGCATCTGCGAATGCCGCTCCGGCTGGTTGGCTTCGGCAATGATCAGTTTGATATTGCGGTCCTTGATGAGTTTCGTCAGCTGGCCGATGCGGCCGAGTTTCGGCGGCGAGCGGTCGCGCTCGGTCACGAAATCCACAATGTTCAGGCCGAAACGGTCGGCGAAATAATCCCAGTCGTCCTGGAAGGCGATCAGCGGCTCACCCTTGAGCGGTTCGAGCCGCGCCTGCCATTCGCCGATCTTGTAATTGAGCCGCGACAGGAAGGTCTTGCGGTTGTTTTCGTAATAGGCGCGGTTGTCGGGATCGATCTCGCCGAAGGTCTTGGCGATCGAGGCGGTGATCGCATCCGCCGTCTGCGGGTCGAGCCAGTAATGCAGGATCGGCTGGCCGCGTGCCGTACGCCGGTTCCGGGCCGCGAAGCCCGCGCCGACCAGTTGCGGATCATTGGCGGCGACGGCGGCGGAGGCATCGATATGGCCGGGCTCGCCGCGCTCGATTCCCGTGCGGCCGTTTTTCTGCGCCGACCGCGCGAGCAGCTTGTCGAACCAGGGATCGATCCGCGCACCGGCGCGAATCACCACACCGGCACCTTTCAGGATCGAGGTTTCCTGCAAACGCGGCTGATAATATTCCGGGCGGTCGCCGGCCGGCACCAGGCTCGATACGATGATGCGGTCGGAGCCGACGGCCTTCGCCAAGGCCCGCAAATCGCTGGTTGTCGTGACCACCCGCAGGCGATCCTGCGCCGCGGCAATGCCGAGCGAAAGCAGCAAGGCGGGCAGAATCAGTGCCGGTAAAAGCAGAGCGAGCAGCAGCGGCGTGCGTTTCATTGCGTGTTCCTGTCGCTCATTATACGGTGCGCGCCGCCGAAAATCCAAGCCAGCGGTCCGGCGTCATTTTCCGGATCGCGCTGACTTCTACCCTGCTTTCATGAATGGAGTTTGCATGCACGGGACGCCGATTGCGGCCATGATCCGGCTGACTTTTTCCGCACTTCTGGCGCTGACCGGACTGCATCTCACGCCGGTTGCGGCCGTCGCACAACAGGCTTTTCCGTTCGGTGCGGAATTGCGGCTCGAGGCGCAACCCCTGCCGGGATCGAAGCGGCTGCCCTGGCTTCAATTTTCCGAAAACGGCCGTGTCGATATCGATCTGTGGTGCGTCACCGGCCGCGGGCAGGCGGTGATTGTGGAAAACACGATCACGATCCTGCCGACGGCGATGCAGGATAATCAATGTCCGCCCGACCGGTTGCAACTCGACAAGGAATTTCTCGAGCAGCTGACCGGGGCGACCGGCTGGCGCTGGCAGGGCGCATTGCTGGTGCTGGACGGCCCGCAACCAACCCGCTGGCGCCCATCGACGAATTGATTGCGCGTCCGGCCGCGGCCGGCGCGTTACTTCACCCAACTTTCGGCATCGCTGTCCCAGCGCTCGGCGCTCAACTCCGCCGCCAAAACCGCGAGCAGATTCTCGCTGCCGGACGGTTCGATGCCGTCCTGATTGCTGTGCAGGGTGAGGCGCGGGGTGTTGCCGTCATCCTCGGTGACGCTTGAAATCTGCCCAAGCCTGATTACCAGGGTTTCCTTGCCGCCGGGCCGGTCAGCGCTCACAACAACCGGAATCTCTATCGTCTCGGTGAGGCCTAGGCCCGGTACCGCGATGTCCGGCCGCTTCACCACGATGGTCAATTCGCCCGTCACATCGTCCCATTCGAAGGCCGCCGCCGCGCCGGCAAAGGCCGTGCGCATGGCGCCTGCAATTGCATTGCCGATCCGGATACGGGCGAGCTGGCCGCCGGGTTCGCGCCAGGGCGCGGCCGGAACGCGGACGGCGCGTGTGAGGTCGATGCCACCGGCGGTCCATCCGGCGCGCGACACGCCGGGCATGGCGCGAATTTTCGTCACCAGCGCCGCGGCACGTTCCGGGTCCACATCGAGCTGCACGTCGACGGTCCCGCGCCGGAGCGCCTCGCAACTCTGCAGGATGGTGTAGGTCTGCACCCGAACCTTCTCGGACCGCAGGTTCTTCAGGATATCGATGAGCTGCTCGCGGGCAACGCGAAAGCCGATATTGCCCGGCGTCACCAATGTGAAATCCGCAGGGTTCTCCTCGATGATTTCTTCGAACGCATTCTGCTCGTCGAAATCCCCGGCGCTGATGTCGCCGTTATCGGTGGACAGCGCCTGAAAGCTGCGGTCGCCGTATTTGATGCGACCTTCGAAAGTGACGGTGCCGGATTCGATCCTGCGCACGAGGTCCACCGCGACCGGGATTTTGCCGATCTGGCTCTGGCCGCTGCCGACCAGGCTTTTGCCCTGCGGTTTCAGGCTCACGACGAAGCGGTCGCGCAGGGGCGAGTTGGGGGCCGGGGCGTGGCAGACATCGAGTTCGGCTGAAACCACTCTGGTGCCGCTGCGCGTCTCTTTCAGGATCACGTCGGTGTCGAGATCTTCGAGCAGGCCATAGGCTTCGGTGAAATAGCGGATAGTGGTCTGCGCCGACGCGTCGCCTGCCGCGAAGACAAATGCCGCCGCCATCAGCCCCGCCGTGAATACCTGCCGCATATCTCTGCTCCCATGTCGCACCCGCGAATCTATCACCAGACGGAA
>JAEVZN010000623.1 GCA_023392205.1 Pseudomonadota bacterium | reverse complement strand
GGGCAGGTGTCACCGACCTGATCTCGCTGTCGGCCTGCGGATCGTTCAAGGAAGACTTGCCGCCCGGAACCTTCGTCCTGGTCGACCAATTCGTCGACCGCACTCACAAGCGCGAATCCTCGTTCTTTGGAAAAGGCCTCGTGGCGCATGTGTCGATGGCGCATCCGGTGTCGCCGCGGCTGCGCATCCATCTGGCATCCGCCGCCGAGGCGGAAGGGCTGATGGTCGCGCGGTCGGGCACCTATGTCTGCATCGAGGGTCCGCAATTCTCCACGCTGGCCGAAAGCCAGACCTACCAGAAGCTCGGCTATGCGGTGATCGGCATGACCAACATGCCCGAGGCCAAGCTCGCCCGCGAGGCGGAGATCTGTTACGCCAGCGTCGCCATGGTGACCGATTTCGATTGCTGGCATCCCGACCACGATGCCGTGCAGGTCAGCGACATCATCAAGGTGCTGACGGACAATGCCGAGAAGGCCAAGCGGCTGGTAGCGCGGCTGGCCCGCGATTTCCCGCGCGAGCATGAGCCATGTCCGATCGGCTCCGACCGGGCGCTCGACACCGCGCTGATCACCGCGCCGGACGCGCGCGATCCGGAACTGATCGGGAAACTCGATGCCGTTGCGGGACGCGTCCTTATGTCCTGATCACACGCGCAAACCCTTATTCCGCCGCAGATCACCGATAAGCGCCCGTCCGGCGGCAAATGTCCGGATCGAATTCACCGCAACGCTTTTCCCTTCAGCCTCTGAGCATCCTTATGCCGGCCACTGCCTCGTCCCCCAGGCTTCTGCTGACCACTTTCACTTTCGCCATTTTCGTCAGCGCCGCGCTCCTGTTCGCGGTGCAGCCGCTCTTTGCCAAAATGGTGCTGCCGCAGCTCGGCGGCACGCCGGCGGTGTGGTCCGTCGCCATGGTGTTTTTCCAGGCGATGCTGCTGCTGGGCTATGCCTATGCGCATCTCATCACCAAACTCGCGCCGGGGCGGCTTTCGGTCGGCATCCATCTTGCGGTGATGATTGTCGCGGTGTTCGCGCTGCCGCTGGGCATCGCTGCGGGCTGGGGGCGTCCGCCCGAGGATGGCCAGTCGTTCTGGCTGCTGGGATTGTTCGCAGCCTCCATCGGGCTGCCGTTTTTCGCGCTGTCGGCGAACGGGCCGCTGTTGCAGGCCTGGTTTGCGCGCACCGGGCATCCGCAGGCGAAGGACCCTTACTTTCTTTATGCCGCCAGCAACATCGGCAGCTTCCTCGCCTTGCTCGCTTATCCGTTTGTGATCGAACCGTTCAGCCGGCTCCCGCAGCAGACCTTCGGATGGACTGCAGGATTCTACCTGCTGATCGCACTGATCGCCCTGTGCGGCGTTTTTCTTCTCCGCTCGCCGAATGTGCTGCCGGATGCCGCATCCGATAATGCTGTTCGGCCGGGCTTTCGCGATGCGCTGACCTGGATCGCGCTCGCCGCCGTGCCGTCGGCTTTGCTGATCGCCATCACCGCGCATATCTCGACCGATATCGCCGCCGCGCCGTTCCTGTGGGTGGTGCCGCTGGCGCTTTATCTTGCGACCTTCGTCATCGCCTTCCAGACCCGGCCGATCCTGCCGCATTGGGCGGTGAGCGCGATCGCACCTGCCGCCATCATCCTGCTGGTTGTGTCGCTGGCGCTGGGTTCGGCCGACCAGATCCTGTTCCTGATCGCGATCAATCTGGCCGGATTTTTCGTTCTGGCCTTGATGTGTCACGGCGAACTCGCCAGACGCCGTCCGCCCGCGCGTTATCTCACCGCGTTCTATCTGTGGCTCTCCTTCGGCGGCATGCTGGGCGGCATTTTCGCCGGCCTGATCGCCCAGCATATCTTCAACTGGGTGGTCGAATATCCGCTGCTGATCATCCTCGCCGCCCTGTGCCGGCCCGGCCTCGCCTGGCCGCGCAAGCCCTATGAACTCGCCGGCTGGGCGGCGATCGCGGCCGGCGTCATCGCGATGCTGGTGGTGTCGGGACTCAACGGCCACGAACTGCCCGACCGTTCGTTCAATCTGTGGATCGCGGCGATCCTGGTTCTGTCGCTGGCGCTGCAGCGCTCGGTCGCGACCTTTGCCGGTGCGATCGCGGCCTCGGTTCTGTTCATCGTGCTGTTCGGCGTCGATGCCGGAAAGCGCGACTTCGTGCGCAGCTTCTTCGGCGTGCACAAGGTGCAGGAGGTCGATGGCGGCCGGTTCCGCATTCTCAAGCACGGCACCATCGAACACGGCGCCGAGCGTATCCGCAATGAGGATGGGACGCCGGTGACCGGGCGACCGGTACCGATCACCTATTATCACGACCAGTCGCCGATGGCGCAGGGGCTGCGCGCCGCGCGGCAGAAAAGCGGCGGTGCGATCAGTGCCGCCGTGGTCGGACTGGGGACCGGCACGCTGGCCTGCCAGATGGAGCCCGGCGATCAGGTCACCTTCTACGAGATCGACCCAGCGGTGGTGAAGCTCGCGCGCGATCCCCGCAACTTCCGCTATCTGACCGAATGCAAGCCGGACGCCACCATTGTGATCGGCGATGCGCGCCTGACGCTCGCCGATGCGCCGGACGGCAAATACGACATCATCATCATCGATGCTTTCTCGTCCGACGCGATCCCCACACATCTGCTGACACGCGAGGCGGTGGCGATCTACAAGGACAAGATCAAGCCGGATGGCATGGTGCTGATGCACATCTCCAACAAGCACATGGTGCTGGGACCGGTGGTGGCGGGTGTTGCGCAGGCGAATGGCATGGTCACGCGGATCAACGATTCCGACGAAGGCTACGACGATGCCAATCACGTCTTCAGTTCGGAAGTGGCGGCCATCGCGCGCCGCGACGAGGATTTCGGACCGCTCAACGATAGCGGACGCTGGGAGATCGAGGAAGCCGACGATTCCGAATGGGTCTGGACCGACGATTATTCCAACGTGATCGGCGCCATCATCCGCAAGCTGCGGCAATAGAGCGTTTTCGAGCGAAGTGGACACCGGTTCGCGTCAAGAAAGCGCGTCAATGCAAGAATCTAGAGGCGCGGCTTTGATTCTATCAAAGCCGTAACGGCTCTAGTGAACCGGCCGGGCAGACTGCGGTTGCAAGCTGCGGCGGCTTTGGCCACATTGCGCGCCGCCAGGGGCGCCTCAAGCCCGACTGCGCTTCGTAACCTCACAGGATCGCCATGTCCGAAACCGCCCTGACCCCATCGCTGCTGGAAAACGATCTGAAGGCGGCGATCCGGACTA
>JAEVZN010000600.1 GCA_023392205.1 Pseudomonadota bacterium | reverse complement strand
GTGGCAGGACGATCGCTGCGCATGCTGACTTTTCGACCTTTGCCTGAGCCGGGGCGGGCGCCGGGCGTCGCCTGCGCCGTCTTGCTCTCGCGTGGGCTTTGACCGGCGGATTTCGCTTTCCGCACATCCGGCCGCTCGTTGCGCACGCTCTCGCTTTCTGGCGAGGGCGCGGCGTGCTCGTCGATCGGTCCGGTGAAATCCGCCTTGGCCTCGCTGGCGATGCGCTCGCCGAGCTGGTCGCGCAGATGCCGCGTGCGCACCTCCTCCGCTGCGCCTTCCGCCAGATCGCCGAGCTGGAAGGGGCCGAACGACACCCGGATCAGCCGGTTCACCTTGAGGCCCAGATGCTCGAGCACATTGCGCACTTCGCGGTTCTTGCCCTCGCGGATGGCGAAGGTGAGCCACACATTGGCGCCCTGCAGGCGGTCGACGGTCGCTTCGATGGCGCCATAACGGATGCCGTCGACAGTGACGCCCTTGCGCAAGGCGTCGAGCTGCGGCTGCGTGACATTGCCATGGGCGCGCACGCGATAGCGGCGCAGCCATCCCGTCTGCGGCAATTCGAGCACCCGCGCCAGCCCGCCATCGTTGGTGAGCAGCAGCAGGCCCTCGGTGTTCAGATCGAGCCGCCCGACACTGACCACCCGTGGCATGGTTTTCGGCAGGCCTTCGAAAATCGTCGGCCGCTTTTCCGGATCGGCATGCGTCGTCACCAGCCCGCGCGGCTTGTTGAAGAGGAACAATCGTGTCCGCTCGCGCTGCGGCAGCGGCTTGCCGTCGACCGCGATGGTATCGCGGGGGGTCACATTCAGCGCAGGCGAGGAAATCACCGCCCCGTTCACGCTGACACGTCCGGCGGCGATCCAGTCCTCGGCGTCGCGCCGCGAACACAGGCCGGCGCGTGCCATGACTTTGGCGATCCGATCGCCGGCGGGAGAAGTTTCGGTACGAGGCATGGACGGCTTTATGCCGCTCATTTGCGTGTTTATAAAGCGCCGATGTCAAAGACTTTCATGGAAATGGCGATGGACGAGGCACGCGCGGCAGGAGAGGCAGGCGAAGTGCCGGTCGGCTGCGTGGTGGTGCGCAACAGCGAAGTCATCGCCCGCGCCGGCAACCGAACCATCCGCGACCGCGATCCCACCGCCCATGCGGAAATGCTGGCGGTGCGCGACGCCGCCCGCGCGCTCGGCCGGGAACGCCTCACCGATTGCGATCTCTATGTGACGCTCGAACCCTGTGCGATGTGCGCCGGTGCCCTGTCCTTAGCGCGCATCCGCAGGCTCTATTACGGGGCGCCCGATCCGAAAGGCGGGGCGGTGGACAACGGCGTGCGGTTCTTCGCCTCCGAGACCTGCCATCACCGGCCGGAGGTCTATGGCGGCATCGGCGAACGCAAGGCGGCGGCGCTGCTCAAGGATTTCTTCGGGGCCCGGCGCTGAAAGCCGGCGGCAAGTCAGGCAGCGAGCAGGGCAGACAGTTTCTCACGCAATTCGCTTTTGACCGGCTCGGAAGCGCGCAGGATGGCCCTCACCCGAAGGAAATCGAGGGTGCGGAAAATGCCGACATTCGGCCGTAGCACGATATCGGGCGCGCCATGCCGCAGCTTTCCCTCTATGATGGTCTGCCCCATCACCAGAATCGTGGCGAGATAGCATTCGAGCGAATCCGGAATCTCGTTGCGGTCCTCGATGGGGGGGCCTGCGACATCCACCGCGATTACGATATCCGCATGCGGGCGGACGCGGTCGAAGGGCAGCGGATTGGTGGCGCCGCCATCCACCATCACGCGGCCGTCGACAATGACCGGACGGCTCATGCCGGGAATGGCCATCGATGCTGCAATAGCCGGCAGCAGAGGACCGGACGCGATGGCGGCTTCGCGCCGCGCATAGAGGTCGGACGCAATAACGGTAAGCCGGACTGGAAGTTGCTCAAAGGTCTCCGGCAGAAGGTCGGGCAGGAATTGCGCGCAGAATTTCTCCGCATCGATCAGCGTCGCGCCGCGAAAGCCGGATGCGATCAGCGATCCAATGCCGCCGGAACGCACGGCAAGCAGCTTGCGGAACAGGCCGGAACGGTCATGCGCCAGCGCCATTACATGCTTGCGGATATCCTTGCCGGACATGCCGGCCGCATAGGGCGCGCCGAGCAGGGCACCGATTGAGGTGCCTGCAATGGCCACCGGACGGATACCCATCTCGTCCAGCGTCTCGAACACATTGATGTGCGCAAGTCCGCGCGCCCCGCCGCCGCCCAGTGCCAGCGCCACGCTTTTCATGGCGCACCGGCTTCGCGGGCGAATTGACGTGCGGTCGCCGCCAGCGGCCGGATCATGGCGGCCTTTGCGGGCGCGTGATCGCTGGTCGCGGTGCCGTCGCGCACGCGCCCGATGATGCCTTGCAGGATCGCGGCGATCCGGAAGAAATTATAGGCCAGATAGAATGGCAGAGCGGGACGTGGATCGAGACCGGTCTGCGCCACATATTGCGTGATATAGGCTTCCATCGACGGCAGGCCGAGCGCTGCGAGATCGCGGCCGAGAAGCGAAGCTGTTCCGGCGTAGCTGTCGGAATGCGGCATGTGCCATTGCATCAGATGGTAGGTGAAATCGGCGAGCGGATCGCCGAGCGTGGACAATTCCCAGTCCAGCACGGCAAGGATGTCAGGGGTGCGCTTGGCGACCACCAGATTGTCCAGCCGGTAATCGCCATGCACGATACGGATTGCCTGTTGTGGCGGCACATGAAGCGGCAGCCACGCAATCAGCGCGTCCATGTCGGCAATCGTCTCGGTTTCCGAGCTGCGATATTGCTGCGACCAGCGTGCGATCTGGCGCGCGACATAAGCTTCGCCGCGTCCGAAACCGGACAGGCCGATGGCCGCCGGATCGAAGCTGTGCAACGTCGCCAGCGTCGCGTTCATGGCGCGATAGACGGCGGCACGTTCTTCGGGCGCCGCGCCCGGCATGTCCGGCTCCCAGAACACGCGGCCGTCCGCAAAGCTCATGACATGGAAGGCTGTGCCCGCGATGCTTTCGTCGTCGCAATAGAGATAAGGCTGCGGCACCGGAAAACCCTGGCCGTGCAAGGCAGAGACAATACGGAATTCACGGTCCACCGCATGCGCGGAGGGAAGGAGCGTGCCCGGCGGCTTGCGGCGGAGCACGTAGCGCGCCTGTGGCGTCTCCAGCAGATAGGTCGGGTTCGATTGCCCGCCGCGAAACTGGCGGATGGAGAGCGGACCTGCGAAATTCGCGATACGCGATTGCAGATACTCCGTAAGCCGGTCGGGGTCGATGAAAAGAGCCGGGGAGACATCCCGCGTTCCCGAAAACATGACCTGGCGATCCGCCGCTGTCATCCTCAGGGCCGGAAGAATTCCAGCAGCGCACGCGCCGTGGCATCGGGATTTTCTTCCGCGAGAAAATGTCCGCTGTCGATGGCCTTGCCACTCACGTCCTTGGCCCAGTCCTTCCAGACGGCCAGCGGGCTGTTCTCGCTCGGGATGCCGGCCGAGCCCCAGAGCACCAGCAACGGCGGACTGATCTTGTTGCGGGCGGCGTGATCCACCTCGTCATGGCCGAGATCGGTGCTTGCACCGGCGCGGTAATCCTCGCATGTGGCATGGATGCGATTCGGGTCGGAAAAGAACGCGCGGTAATGCGCAAGCGCGCGCGGATCGAAAGCCGACAGGTCCTTTGCCTTGGTCCAGCTCGCCATCTTGTAATCGAGATATTCGGTCGGAGCCTTTTCGATCAGCATTTCCGGCATCGGATGCTTCTGCGCCAAGAAGGTCCAGTGCCACACCTTCATGGCCAGCGTGTGGTCCATCCGGCTCCACATTTCGTAGGTCGGAATGATGTCCAGCACGGCGAGCTTGATCAGGCGGCCCGGATGGTCGAAGGCTATGCGATAGGCGACACGGCCGCCGCGATCGTGCCCCGCGAGAAAGAAGCGGATATGGCCGAGCTTTTCCATCAGCTCGACCATCACGCGCGCCATCGTGCGCTTGTCGTAGGGGCTGTGGCCCTTGCCCGCGCGCGGCGCGACCGACCAGCCGTAACCCGGCAGATCGGGCAGGATCAGCTGGAAGCGTTCGGCCAGGGCCGGCGCTACGCGGTGCCACATGACATTGCTCTGCGCATAGCCATGCAGCAGCAGGAGCGGCGGCCTGTCGCTGCGGCTTGTGCGCGCGAAGATCCGCCCCTGCGAGGTGTCGATCCAGTGCGAGTCGTATCCGGGGAAAAGATCGGCGAGGTCGCTCATGACACCTTCAATCTATGGGGTAAACCGCCGGTCTGTCACCCCGGCTCAGCCGTCCCTTGCGACGGCACGGCGCCCGATATCTCTGCGGCAGAAGCCGTCCGGCCACCGGATCAGGTCCACGGCCGCATAGGCCTTTGTCTGCGCCTGCGCGACATCGCGGCCGAAGGCGCACACATTAAGGACACGGCCGCCATTCGAGAGGATACGACCGTCGGCCGCCTTGGTGCCAGCGTGGAAGATTTCCACGCCCTCGACCATCGCGGCTTCGTCGAGGCCCTCGATCACCGTGCCCTTTTCGTATGCGCCCGGGTAACCCTTTGCGGCCATTACCACGGTGAGCGCTGCGTCCGGATACCAGCGCAGATCGAAGTCCTTCAATACGCCATCGCGCGACGCCAGCAGCGCCGGCACAAGATCGGACATCAGCCGCAGCATCAGCACCTGCGTTTCCGGATCGCCGAAACGCGTATTGTATTCGATGAGTTTCGGTCCATCGGCGGTGATCATCAGCCCTGCAAACAACACGCCCTTGAAAGGCATGCCCATCGTTTTCATGGCCTGCAGGGTGGGGACGATGATCTCGTCCATCGTGCGTTGCGTCATCTGCGGCGTCATCACGGGAGCCGGCGAATACGCGCCCATGCCGCCCGTATTGGGGCCTTGGTCGTTGTCGTAGGCGCGCTTGTGATCCTGCGCCGAGGCCAGCGGGATGGCGATATTGCCATCGCACAGGGCGAAGAAAGACGCTTCCTCGCCATTGAGGAATTCCTCGATCACCACGCTCGATCCGGCCGCGCCAAGATGACCCGCAAACATCGCATCGACAGCCGCTTCCGCCTCTTCAAGGCTCCGCGCAACCACAACGCCCTTGCCGGCGGCGAGGCCGTCGGCCTTCACCACGATCGGCGCGCCCTGCTTCTGGATATAGGCTTTCGCGTCGGCGGCATTGTCGAAGCGGCCATAGGCGGCGGTCGGAATTTTATGGGCGCGGCACAGGTCCTTGGTGAAGCCCTTGGAGCCTTCAAGCTGCGCCGCCGCTTTCGTCGGGCCGAACGCCTTGATGCCCGCGGCTTCGAGATCGTCGACCAGGCCCGCGCAAAGCGGCGCTTCCGGTCCGACGACCACGAAGTCGATGCGCTTGTCTTTGCAAAAGGCGATCACCTCGTCATGCCGCGCCGGATCGATCGCCACGCATTCCGCCTCCTGCGCGATCCCGGCATTGCCCGGCGCGCAGAACAGCTTTTCTACAAGCGGGCTTGCAGCGATTTTCCAGGCGAGGGCATGTTCCCGGCCGCCGGAGCCGATCAGCAGGATTTTCATCAGTTTCGGAGGGCCTTATTTCCGGGCCGCTGATGTAGCATGGGGGACAAACCCTGCAAACGAGTCGTCCGCGAATTGCCCAAAATGACCGAAGCTGTGCGCCTTAACGTTGTGGAATTGAGCGTCTCCGAAGTGTCCGCGGCACTGAAGCGCAGTGTCGAGGAGAATTTCAGCTATGTGCGGGTGCGCGGCGAAATTTCCGGCTATCGCGGGCCGCATTCGTCGGGCCATGCCTATTTCGCGCTGAAGGACGAGGGCGCGCGGCTCGACGCCGTGGTCTGGAAAGGCGTGTTCGGCCGCATGCGGATCAAGCCCGAGGAAGGGCTTGAGGTGATCGTCACCGGCAAGATCACCACCTATCCGGGCCGCTCCAATTATCAGATCGTGATCGAGACGCTGGAGCCGGCCGGCCTCGGCGCGCTGATGATGCTGCTGGAGGAGCGCAAGAAGAAGCTCGGCACCGAGGGGCTGTTCGATGCGGCACGCAAGCAATTGCTGCCCTTCCTGCCGCAGGTGATCGGCGTCGTGACCTCTCCGACCGGCGCTGTCATTCGCGATATCCTGCATCGGCTAGATGACCGTTTTCCGCGGCAGGTGCTGGTCTGGCCGGTGCGGGTGCAGGGCGATGGGGCGGCCGAGGAGATTGCCAATGCAATTTCGGGTTTCAATGCCCTGCCGGAGGATGGGCCGATCCCGCGTCCGGATGTACTGATCGTCGCCCGCGGCGGCGGATCGCTGGAAGACCTCTGGTGCTTCAACGAGGAGGTGGTGGTGCGGGCCACCGCCGGGAGCATGATCCCGGTCATCGCCGCCGTCGGCCACGAGACCGATGTGACCCTGATCGATTTTGCCGCCGACCAGCGCGCGCCGACGCCTACGGCCGCAGCCGAAATGGCGGTGCCGGTCCGCTCCGAATTGCTGTCGCGGATCGCCACGCAGAGCCGCAGGATGGCCGCCTGCTGGCTGCGCGGGCAGGAGGCCCGGCGCGGGGAATTGCGCGCGGCTTCGCGGGCGCTGCCGTCTCTCGATGCGTTGATGGCCATTCCCCGTCAGCGGCTGGATGCGGCGGCCGGCCGTCTGCCGCGCGCGCTGCGGGCCAACGCGCAGGCGCATCACCAGGATTTCGCGCGAATTGCCGGACGCCTGTCGCTGCGGCTCTTGACCGAGCGGAGCAAGCTGTGTGCAGAGCGGGTCTCGGCGCTCGGGGACCGGGGCCGCAGGGCCTATGAGGGCGCTATTGCGCGGCGGCGGGACCGGCTGGTCGCAGCCGGGCAATTGCTGAGGGCCTATTCCTATCATGGCGTGCTCCAGCGCGGCTTTGCACTGGTGCGGGACGCGAACGACCAGCCGCTGCGCGCGGCATCCGCCGTGAACCCCGGCGCCCGTTTGATGATCGAATTCGCCGACGGGCGGGTCTCGGCAACCGCCGACGGAACACCCGCAAAGCCCGCCCGGAATAAGCCAAAAGTGGTGCCCGGCCGACAGGGCGACCTGTTCTGAGGCCCCGCGCCGGAATGGTAAAATCGGAACAGACGGTCCAGTTTGACCTTCCGGCCGGGCGCACTATCTTTCCGCAAGCCGTTTCCCGGCTTGCTTCCGCCATCTCGAAAGGGACACTTTCCGTGCTGAATCGTTTCGACCGTCCGCCTCCGATGGCCGGGGAAGCCGAGGTGAGGTTCCTCGACGGGGATTTCCGGATCGTTCGGCCGGGTGCCTTTGTGCGCTGTGCCGTTACGGCCGTGCCGATCCCGCTCGAGGAACTGAAATACTGGAGCGTGGATCTGCAGGAAGCCTATGCGTCCCCGCAGGCCGTCATGCAGCGCCTGACCGAGCCGCGATAGAGAGGAGCGGCAATCGGTCGTGGGCGGCATTGTCCGCGATCGAGGCCGCTGCGACAGATGAAATGAGTCGACATGGATCACGGCCCCTCCGATGCGGACGCGAAAACAGGTGCTCGCACTGCCGCTGAGACAATCGTATTTGAAGATCACCAGCAGACCCTGAGCGCCACCCTGCTCGGGATTATTGATTCAATAAAGGGCGACACCGTCACGCTGCGCTGGCTGCTGGAAGAGATCGGCGAGCAGGGACTTCTCATCCTCTGTGCCCTCCTGACGATTCCTTTTCTTCTTCCGGTTTCGATTCCCGGTGTGAGCACAGTTTTCGGTGCGGCGATCATCATGATCAGCATCGGCATAACGTTGAATCGTCTTCCGTGGCTGCCCAGTGCCTTGCTCGACCGCACGCTCGATGCCGGGAAACTCGTGCCCATCCTTCGCAAAGGCGCGCAAACAGTTCGCCGCATGGACAGGATTGTTCATCCCCGGATCTCGATCCTGGCTACCGGCGCAGTTATGAACCGGCTGAACGGGTTGTGCCTTCTGTTCGGCGGCGTGTTGCTGGCGGCGCCATTAGGGCTGGTACCGTTCTCGAACACGCTCCCCGCATTGGCCATCCTGTGTCTTGCGGTCGGGATATCGCAAAACGACGGTTTGTTTGTTCTGTTCGGATATCTCCTTCTGCTGGCAACGGTCGTGTATTTCGCCGTACTGGGCTTTCTGGCGTTTGCGGCCGGGAAGGGCCTGTCGAGCTATTTCCTGTCCTGACCTGCCAAGCCGGAAAAGCTCTAGCCGGTGCGATGCTCTTGCAGCGCCTTGCGCAGAATGTCGCGCAGCCGATGCTGTTCTTCGAACATCAGCGTCACGGGCAAGGCACGCGCCATCACGGCAAGTTCCGATAACGCGCCGTCCCGTCCGGCCAAGCGCACGAGATCTTTTTCAGTCGTAACCGGGAGCAGGTTTTTTTTCCGGCATTGCTCTAGCAGGTCCCGCGCGTCGCGCTCCGAATAGGGATGATGGTCCGGAAAGGATACGCGCGCCCGCATGTCGAGCCCTGCTTCCGTGAGGGTCGCGAAGAATTTCTGCGGATCGCCAATGCCCGCAAATGCCAGCAGAGGGCGCTCGCGCAGGCTTTCGAGAACGCTTTGGTCGGGCGCGAGAGACGCGCGCAGGAGCAGCCTGCCGTGCTGCTGCGCAAGCGCCTCGGTCTGCGATACGCCGGGTCCGGTTCCGATCGCGATGAGGGCGTGAACGTGCGGCATCTGTCTCGCAATCGGCGCGCGGAGTGGACCGGCCGGGAACACATAGCCGTTGCCGAAGCCGCGCCGCGCATCAATCACGGCGAAGGACAGATCCTTCTGCAACGCCGGATTTTGCAGCCCGTCATCCATCACGATGGCGGTCGCACCCTCGGCCCGCGCCAGCGCCGCCCCGGCCGCGCGATCGCGCGATACAATGACCGGAGCCGCACGGGCCAGCAGCAATGGCTCGTCACCAATATCGGTGGCGCGATCGTTGGGCTGCACTCTCAGCGGTCCGCTTTCGCGGCCGCCATATCCTCGGGTGAGGAAAAAAGGCATCTCGCCGAGGGATCTGAGTGCTTCCGTTATTGCAATGGCGGTCGGCGTCTTGCCTGTGCCACCCAAAGTAAAATTTCCGACGCAGATCACCGGGACTTCGGCCTGTGCCCCGCCTTGCGCCATGCGCCGGGCTGTCAGCGCCCCATAGAGAGCGGCAGCGGGCCACAGCACACGTGCTGCCAGGCCCGGTGGCCGCCACCAGAAGGCCGGGTCACGCATCCGACGCCTGCTGCAACAGGCGCAGCTGCAGGAGGTAGGGGCGCAGTTCTGTCACGGTGCGCTCGAGTGCCCCGCCCAGCCGGTCGACCGTTCGGTAGGCCGCATCGCCCATGGCCTGACGGGAGGCCGCGTCCTTCAGGAGGTCGCCGGCACGCATCGTCAGGTGCCCGATATTCTCGATTTCCTCCGCACCGCGTGCTGCATCCAGCGCGGCATAGATGTCGGCGAAATTCCAGACATGCGGGCCATGCAGTATCGGACGGCCGAGCTTGGCTGCCTCGATCGGATTCTGCCCGCCATGTTCGACGATGGACCCGCCCATGAACACCGCATGGGCGATCCTGTAAAAGATACCGAGTTCGCCGATGGTGTCGGCCACATAAATATCGGTGCGGATATCCGGGACAACGCCCCGCGAACGCAACATCGCACGCGAACCCGCGACCACTGCCCGGTCGAGGATCTCCTTTCCGCGCTCGGGGTGGCGCGGCACGATGATCGTCAGCAATCGTGGGCGATTTTTTCGAATGCGCCGATGTACTTCGAGGATCGCTTCGTCCTCACCGGGATGCGTGGATGCGGCAACGAGAACCTGCCGGTCACCCAGAGCCTGTTGCATCGCTGTCAGGTGAGCCATGTTGGCCGGCGGCGCAGGGACGTCCAGCTTGAGATTGCCGGTGACATGCACAGCGGG
>JAEVZN010000497.1 GCA_023392205.1 Pseudomonadota bacterium | reverse complement strand
GCCTTGAACACCTGCAGGATGGCGCCGAGGATGTTGGCGCAATCGCCGATGATCGGCACGTCGACGCGGATGTTCTTGTTGATCGAGGACGGGTCGATGTCGATGTGGATCTTCTTCTAATTGGGGGAGAACGCAGCGACGCGGCCGGTGATGCGGTCGTCGAATCCCGCCCCGATGCAGATCATCAGGTCGCAATCGTGCAGCGCCATATTGGCTTCGTAGGTGCCGTGCATGCCGAGCATGCCGAGCCATTGCGGATCGGCCGCGGGAAACGCACCGAGCCCCATCAGTGTCGAGGTGATCGGAAAGCCGCTCAGCTTCACCAGTTCGCGCAGCAGGTGGCTTGCCTCCTTGCCGGAATTGATGATGCCGCCGCCGGTATAGAAGAGCGGACGGCGCGCCTGCGCCATCATGTCGACCGCCTGCTTGATGCGGTCGAGATCGCCCTTGACCTTCGGATTATAGGTCTTGTGCTTGATATTCTGCGGACCCGCATAAGTGCCGGTGGCGAACTGGATATCTTTGGGAATATCGACCACCACCGGACCGGGGCGGCCGGAGCCCGCGACATAGAACGCCTCATGCAGAATGCGCGGCAGGTCCTCGATCCGCTTCACCAGATAATTGTGCTTGGTGCAGGGCCGCGTGATGCCGACGGTGTCGCATTCCTGGAACGCATCGTTGCCGATCAGATGCGTCGGCACCTGGCCCGTGATGCAGACGAACGGGATCGAATCCATCAGCGCATCGGCAAGGCCCGTCACCGCATTGGTCGCACCGGGGCCGGACGTCACCAGCACGCAGCCGACCTTGCCGGTGGAGCGCGCATAGCCTTCGGCCATATGCACCGCGCCCTGTTCGTGGCGCACGAGCACATGCTTGACCTTGTCCTGCTGGAAGATGGCGTCATAGATCGGCAGCACGGCGCCGCCCGGATAGCCGAAAATGTGGTGGATGCCCTGATCGGCGAGGGCTTGGATCACCATCTCGGCGCCGGTCATGTCCTTGCTCATCGTCTTGCTCCAGCTCGGTCTTGCAGGTGTCGCGCAATCTTTGCGTCACGGCGCGGTAATGAAAAAAGGGCCGCAAGGCCCTGTCGAAACGGCGCATCGTCCGGTCTGGCTGGATCATCCAGCCCCGGAGATGCGCCTTCCTACATCTACCAGCGCCCGCGAAATATTATTGCGCAACATGGCCTGCATTCGTCCTAACATTGCGCGTGATATAGTCCGTCCAGCCCGGACGGTCAAGCTGCCGCAGTGCGGAATCCGGACCCGGTCCGGTCAGCAATTCCCGCCCGGGCCGCAACGGGCCGGTTACCGGCTCAGGACGTGGCCGGAATTCACCCGCAGCGCATGGCTGAGCGGGGTCTGCTCGCCGCCGGTCGCCGTCTGCACCTCGGCGCGCACCCGCGTCGCGATTTCGCGCAGATCGAGCCCGCGGGTCTCGATGTAATTCAGCAGCGCCTTGGTGAAATGCGAATTACGCCCCTCCCCGTCCGGAACGGTCGCACCGGCCTGGGTCGCATAGGCGACGAACACAGCCCCCTCGGCGGGTGGCGACTGCCTGTGAAGGTCGGTGACGCCGGGCATGCTGGCCGCGAAAGGGTTGTTGCGGGCGGTGTCCAGCAGCAGCACCGACAATTTCGCCCCGGCGAGATGCTCCAGCAATTGATCGCGCGTGGTGCCGTCGCGGAACGCCTCGTCATATGTGCCGACCTTCCCGTCCACCGGGATCGTCAGGTAATCGCCTTCCGTCTCGATGGCGTGGCCGGCATAGAACACAAGCGCCGTGTCGGCGGTTTTCGCTTCGCTTGCGAAAGCGGCCAGTCCGCTGCGCATCTGCGCGCCGGTCGCAT
This sequence comes from Pseudomonadota bacterium, assembly GCA_023392205.1. GTDB lineage: Bacteria > Pseudomonadota > Alphaproteobacteria > Rhizobiales > Xanthobacteraceae > Pseudorhodoplanes. The sequence continues at coordinate 3,429 of JAEVZN010000497.1, read as the reverse complement.
TCTCCAATGCCGTCACCTTGTAGCCCATGCGGGTGAGCGCGGCGGCCATGTTCTTTGCATCGTTGACCGGATTGGGCAATTCGAACACATGCCTGTAGTCGGAATTGCCGATCACCAGCGCCACGCGCTTGTCCTGCGCGGCAGCGGGCGCGATGAGCAACAATCCGGCAAGGGCGGCGCAGACAATTCGCAGCGAAACAAACGAGCGCATGACAATCCCCTTCGATCTGAAATGAACATTTTGGAAAAAGGCGCAACGTCAGCAACAAATGAAGTCTGCAACACCTGCGTCATCGCCGCCACCCGATCAGTCGTTGGGATGGCGCTTTTCCAGGCCACGGAATTCGCCTGGCGAAGGCGCGTCCGGTGCGGCCTCTGTTTCGGCTGCGGGCAGAGCAGCGGCTTCTGAGGCCTGCGGGGCTGCGTCGGCGCCTGTGACGGCCTCCGCCTGCTGCTCCGGTGCAATCGGGGGCGCAGGTTCAACGTCTGCGGCCGGTTGCGGCGCGATCTCGGGCGATGCAGCTTCCGCGGGCGGCGCGACCGGCACAGGCTCAGGCGCCGTCGGCACCGCGACCTTCACCACCGGCGCCACGAAATACGGCGCGTCGTCAGCCGTCATGTAGAAGGCCGGATTCTGCCGGCCCTCGGTCGCCGTCACGACCTCGCTGCGGATGCTGCGCATCAGACCCGACAGATCGATGCCCGGCTCGGCGATATGCTTGAGCAAGGCCGCGGTGAAGGGCGAAATGCGCCCGGCGCCATCGGCCGCGACATTGCCCGCGCCCGTGGCATAACTGATCAGAAGATCGCGCGGCTCCTCAATCTGGCTCACGATGCCGGCGGGCAGATTGCGCTTGGCGGCCTCGTTGTAGGGATCGGCGCGCGCGATATCGAGAAACACTGCATTCAGCTTTGACGCGCCCTGCACCCGCTGCAAGACCTGCGGCAGGCTGAACGACGAGCGCGCCACGGCGGCAAGCGTCTCCGCCTGCCCGTCGACCGGCAGCAACCAGACCACGCCATCGGATTGCAGCCCGTGGCCGGAGAAGAACATCAGCGCGATCTCGGCCTGGATGGCCTTGTTGCCGAACACGGCCAGTGCGCGCCGCATGCCGCGCGCGTCGGCATTGATCAGCGTGCGCACCGAAAAGCCCATCTTCTTGAGCGCTTCGCTCACGTCGAGCGCGTCATTGGCCGGATTCTTGATTGAGACGATGCTGCGATATTCGGCGTTGCCGATCACAAGCGCGACGCGCTTGTCCTGCGCCAGCGCAGGCGACAGCAACGTGCATGAAGCAACCACAGCAAGCAGGATTCGACGCATCGCAAACCTCCGGGCCGCCGGAATGGCATAAGGACCAGCCTATTGGTGCGCGAAAGGTCCGCGCAGGTTCAATTGTCGGACACGTCTTGCATTCTGACCATTTCCTGCACTTTGGCCATACCCTCGTCCGGCCGCAGCCAGGTCCAGTCCGGCATCTGGTTGCGAAACCATGTGACCTGTCGCTTGGCATAGCGGCGCGTATCCATTACCGCGCCCTCGATGGCTGCCGCGCGCGTTATCTCCCCACGCAAGAGCCGCCGCAGCCACGGCACGCCATGCGCTTTCATCGCCGGCAGCGTCCCGGGCAAATCGCGGGCATCGAGCGCGCGCACCTCGTCAAGCGCGCCGTGTTCCATCATCGCCGCAAAGCGCGTGGCAATGCGCTGCGTCAGCACCTCGCGTTCGGGATGCAGAAACACCTTGATCGCATGGTCCGGCAAAATCAGCTTCTGCTCACCCTCGCCATGCCATTGCGCAATGGGTCTGCCGGTCGCCGTCAGCACTTCCAGCGCGCGCAGGATGCGCGAGCGGTCGCGCGGCATGAAGCGGGCGGCGCCCTGCGGGTCGCGCGCGGCCAGCTCTCCATGCAGGGCTTCCACGCCCTCATTGTCGAGCCTTGCGCGCAGGGCATCGCGGATCGCGGGATCGATCGGCGGAATGGCCGCAAGCCCGGTCATCAGCGCCCGGAAATAAAGCCCGGTGCCACCGGCAAAGATCAGACGTGTGCGCGCGGGCACGTTGCCCAGCATTTGCGCCGCATCGGCCAAATAGCGGCCGACCGAATAATTCTCCGCTGCATCGACATGTCCGAACAGGCGATGCGGAACGCCTTGCTCCTCGGCCTGCGTCGGCCGTGCGGTGAGCACCCGCAGGTCGCGATAGACCTGCATGGAGTCCGCATTCACCACGATACCGCCGAGTTGCTCCGCGAGCGCCAGCGCCAGAGCGGACTTGCCGCTGGCGGTGGGGCCGGCAATCAGGATCGGGCTTGGGCGGTTCATCGGACAGGCATGACACGGAAGCGGGCCGCCCTGTCAACGCGCCCGCACGCCAATGCGCGGCCATGCCGGAGCATCGGTCCACAGCAAGGCTTGCCGCCTCGCGGGCTGACTGACATAAGCGCCGCGTCAGGAAGCGCCCGCGTCCGAGGCAGACCGTTCGCATGACCCATATCGCCACGCTGATCGCGCCCGCAGGCTCCCTCAATGCCGATGCACTGGCACGCGCGGGTGCCTTGCTCCCGGCTGCGGCCGCGCCCGAATGGCTCGATCCCGGCCACGCCGCCGATCTCCACTTCACGCCGCCCAGCCCGGTCGACATGCGCGCGATTGCCGACGGCATCCGCCGGACCCTCGCCGGCATGAAGGTCGATGTCGTGGTGCAGCCCGCAGCGCACCGGCGCAAGGGGCTGTTCGTCGCCGACATGGATTCCACCATGATCGAGCAGGAATGCATCGACGAACTGGCCGATCTTGTCGGCCTGAAAGAGCATGTATCGGCGATCACAGAGCGCGCGATGCGCGGCGAGATCGCCTTCGAGCCGGCTTTGCGCGAGCGTGTGGCTCTGCTCAAGGGCCTGCCGGTGTCGGTGGTGGACGACGTGATCGCCAGCCGGATCACGCTGACGCCGGGCGGCCGCACGCTGGTCAACACCATGCGCAAGCACGGCACGCATACCTGCCTTGTGTCCGGCGGCTTCACGCTGTTCACCCATGTCGTTGCCGACATGATCGGCTTCGACGAGACGCACGCGAATATCCTGCTGGTCGCGGACGGCAAGATGACCGGGTATGTGGAAGAGCCGATCCTCGGCCGCGAGGCCAAGCTCGATACATTGCTCGAACTGGCGCGGCATCTGCGCCTGCCGCTGGACAAGACCATGGCTTTGGGCGACGGCGCCAACGACCTGGCGATGATCGAGCGCGCGGGACTGGGCGTGGCCTGGCGCGCCAAGCCCGCGGTGGCGGCGGCGGCCGATGCGCGCATCGACCATGCCGACCTCACCTCGCTTCTGTTCGTGCAGGGCTATCGCCGCGCGGATTTCGTCGAGGACTTCACCGCGCCGGACGGGCCTGACGACAATATGTGAACGCCCACCCCCTTTG
>JAEVZN010000329.1 GCA_023392205.1 Pseudomonadota bacterium | reverse complement strand
TGTGCAGCCTGCGCGGCCACGGCGCCGCCTGCAATCACGGCGGCTCCGGCGGCGGCGGGTCCGGCATTTGAGGGCGGCACTTGCGCCTTGCCCGCAGCCGGCGCGGCCGCTGTATCCTGCGGCGCCTGCCCGCCGATCATGGAAAGCGCATCGTGCCGCACATCGGAGACGCGCCGTCCCCAGCCGGCACCGAAGACCGGCCAGGTGCGCAAGGATTTCAGGAAGGCCAGCCGCTCGTCGCATAGCCGCGCGACAAGCTGCGCCGGATCGGCCGCGCGCGCCGCCGCAACAAGACCGTCGCTCATCCGCCCGGTCACGCTCTGCGACAAGAGCCGCGCCAGCACGGTCGCCGCGCGTCCGACACCTGAATTCACCCCGTAATCGAAGACCGCATAATCGAGGCCCGCGGGAAGCTCGTCGCAGCGCAATGCATTCCAGTAACCGGCGCGATAGATCGCTTTCGCATCGGTGAGCGGCATGGCCCGCACTTCCGCCGCGGTAACATTGCGGCCGAGGAAGCGTGCATAGGTCGCCTGCGTGATGCCGAAATTGGTGGGGCCTCCCGGATCGGAGGGATGATTGGCGTAGCCGCCCTCATGCTTGAGCACGCGGGCAAGCGCCGCCTCGAAACTGGCTGCGGCCATTGTTGGATGTCCTTCTCGCTTGAGGCAAAAAAAACCGCGCTCACGGCGCGGCGGTTAGGGGGGGTCTTCGCTGTGCGGTCAGGCACCGAGCGCTGCGATCTCCGTCAGCACCCGCGCATGCAGGGCCGCATCGTCATCGACGCGGCTATGGATACGGCGCACCTCTTCCTGGTGCAGATGCCCGCGAAAATCCGGCGCGGGCGTCAGCCGCCCGCGGCCGAGCGGGGTCATCCGCTGATAGAAGTTGAATATGCGCGCGACATTGGCCGGCACCGGCGGCGGACCGAACAGGCGCCGGAACGAGGTCGGGTCGAAACAGACCACAAGCGGTACCGCGATCTGCGCCGCGTTCAATCTCGCGGCCACCTTCAGCGCCGCATCGGCCCCCATCGAATGGCCGATCAGAACCGGCCGCGCACCGGCCTCAGCCACCGCCTGCGCGGCGGCGGCGATCGCGCCGACCTGGCCATAGGGACGTATTGCCGATCCCTGATCGTGCGTGGTGGCCGCCACGCCGGCACGCTTCAGCTTGTCGGCCAGCGCATCGAGCCCGGCGGAAAAGTAAAACGGCCGCCCGCCCGCCAGGCCCCGGATCAGGAAGGCGCGCAAGGGGGCGGCTGCAGACGAGTTTTGGGTGCCGGCGTGAACAACATCTGGGAGCCATGCAGTCATGCGCAATGTTGCCTTTCCAAGGGGAGTCCAAGGCCGCGAGTTTCTAACCCCCGCGGCCTGTGACGGGGCAATCCGCCCCTCGCTGAAATCTCGGCAATTCGTCTCCGCTAGACCAGCACCGCCATCGAACTCAGCACCTCTGTGGTGGCTGACGTTGCAATGGTTGTGCTGACGAATACGAGATTGGAATCGGATATCGGCGACAACTCGCTGCATGGAATGATGGTCACGCCGTCGCCGCTGATGGTCGCGCCATTGGCGGTCGCAGCCCGGACATTGGAGCCGGATATGCCGGTCGGCGTCACGTTCAGGACATCGCCGGCGGTGCCGCCATTAATCGCCGCCCGCAGCATGATCCCGGATTGCCGGAACGGCGCGCCGAAAAGGTTCTGCAGCATCGGCGAAATATCGAGCGCAATGACCCGGCCCGGCGTCACATCGGTCGGATCGCCGATCTGGACAATATCTCCATTCGCCCAGCCTGCGATGTGCGCCGCATCGGTCACCTGCAACGTGGTCGTGGAGGGACTTGCCTTTACCCAGGCGCTTTGTGCGGGAGATATGCTGGTGTTCCAGATGCGCGCATAAACGACCCCCTCCATCATGCCGGGCCAGCGGCCGAATTGCCCGTTTCCGGCGACGGCCGCGGTCAGGGTGATCGTGTCGCCGGAGACAGAGGAGACGGTAGCGTTGCGCGGGTTCTGCGCGTGCGACGCATCCATTCGCCAGATCGACACCGCGCCGTCGCCGCCCGGCGTGAACATCAGGCTTTGGAGCGGTGCGCCGGCCAAGGGATGCACGATGCCTTGCGGAAAGCGCACCCGGCCATCGGTCCGGTCGGCGACCAGCGCCTCCTTCCACGTACTGCCATCGTCGCTCACCTTGACAGAGAGGTTATCGTCGCCGGCCAGTCCGATTTCGGCGCGGCCGGAAAATCCGGTCTGGAACAACAGCGACAGCGTGTTGGCGGAAGCCTCCTTGCTGAGCTTGTAGCGCAGGTCGCCGTCGCCGCCATCGGCGACATGCAAAGCGGTCCACAATGCGTTGTTCAGCCGTACCGCGAGCGGATTGACGGCATCGGCGGTGGTGTTCAGTCCGAACAGGCCGACATTCTGCAAGGCGGGCGCATCGCCCAGCAGCGGCCGCCAGGCCGCACCATCGTGCAAAACCAATGCATCCTCGTCGGCGACATAGGCAATCCATCCGGCACGCGGCATATGAAACGCAAACGCGCCATCGCGGAAATGCGCGAGCTGGCCGTCCCTGTCCGCAAAGCCACCGCTGGCCGGATCGGCGACAAGATAACGCGCGCCCTCTTCCGGTTCGGAGGGTGGCGCGCCGAGACTGCGCGTATCCACCGCCAGCATCACGATGGCATCGAGGCTGCGCAGGGCCTCGTTATGGGTGACATGCTTCTGCGCCTGCGCGGCCGCAATATAGGGCAGCGCCAGATGAATGGTGTCGGTCATGTTTGCTCAGATGGACAGAGTGGCGGTGATGGCGTTGCCGCGCCCGGCGCTGGCCGAGATCTGCGCGACACGCAGCGTGAGCGAGGTTTGCAGGCTGCCGAAATCGGCAAGTTCGTCGGCCTGCGGGTACAGGACTTGCGGAGTGCCCGTCTCAAGACTTCGCAGCAGGGTGTCGCCTGCGAGAATGTCTACGGCATAGCGTTCCTGTGCTTCGCCGAGCGGCACATCCAGCGCCTCCCAGGAATCGCCGTCGATGCGCGTGCGCCTGATCCAGCGCAGCACAATGCCATCGGCGTTACGCTGTGCAGTCGGATGTACCGGCGCATAGGGCAGTAGCGCGGTCGCACGCGGATCATGCTCCACGACCACCGCCGCTGCATCGGCATGATCGCGGCTCGCCGCCACGATGCGCAACGTGAACGGCCGGCCCAGCATGTCGAGCCCGCGCGCCACCGGCACAACCTGCGCATCGAGCAGCACGAAGCCCGCACCCGCCGGCAGCGGATCGGACATCGCGCCTTCGCTGCCGCCCTGCCCGCGCAGCAGGCGCGACAGCGCATAGGTGTTCTCACCGATCAGTTCGGCCACACCGAACTGGATGATCTCGCAAGCGCCGTCGGAACGCTGCAAGGCCGCGAGATTGGCGCCATTGAGCAACGCGCTGTCGGGTACCGAGAAGAGGACGCCACCGTAAAGCTGCACATGCAGCACGCTGGCATGGTCGATACGCGCCACCGGTCCGCGCGGCAATGCGTTCATCGTCTCGCCCATGATCGCGGGCGCCGTGACATGGCCGGCAAGATCGAAAGACAATCCGTCGCGCGCGCGCCACAGCGACACCGGGCCGGGCCAGGGATCGGCGAATATCGCAGCGCGCGTCAGCACCACCGGCTCGCTTGCATCGAAGGTCGGCAGATCGAGCAGCCGCACCGCCACCGGGCCGATGGCGGCCGGCAATGCCGGCTGTGCGATCACAGGCAGCGCCAGCGGCACGTCGAACACATCCGGATCGATGCCACGCGCCGTCACCGCCCGCTGCGCCGTATCGGTCATGCTGACGATCTCGAAGATGCGCCGCCGCGTCTCATCCGAAATGGCGATGGTGTCGCCGGGCGTCAGCGCCAGCCGGCTCGGCGGCAGGATAAGGTCGGCGCTTTCACGTCCCGCCCACAGATCCTGCATCCAGATATCGCAGCGCCGCGCGGCGGCATGCGCGGTCGTCACCATGGCGAGATCGCTCTGCACGAGACCAGCGGCACCGCCCGTCAGCCGGCGTGAGGCGGCCGCCGCGCGGCGATACTCACCCTCCACATCGCTGAAGGACAACGTGACCTGACGCGGCAATTCGGTTTCCTGCGCGCGGGTCAGCCGCAGGGGCACACCGCGCTCCGGCAGCACGCAATCGTCCAGCGTCAGTTCGGCAATCGGCGCAAGCCCGCGCGGGCGAAACACCAGTCTGCCGTTATTCTCCGCTGCATCGAAGGCATAGGCGCGCGCCAGAGGCTCGATAGCGGCACGCGCCGCCATCGGCCGGTCGATGACATAACCCTCCGGACCTTCGCCCAGCGCCGAGACATCGGCATGGGCGAATCCGGCATCGGAAATGACCGCGCCCAGCAGGCCTTCCATGTTGCCGCCGCCTAGGCGTCCGCTCAGCCAATGCCCGGTCTCCCAGTTCGGCCCGTCGCTCCACACATCGATGGCGCGCGGAAACACCGGATATGGCCGGGCGTCCCAGGTCCAGACATGGATGGCCGACGGATCGACCATGTGGCCGTCATAGAGTGATGAGCGCGGATTGAGATCGCTGCCGGGCGCAAACGCCGCAAGAATCGTTTCGAGATAGCGGCGCTGGATCAGGTCGTCGCGGCGGCGGTTGGAGAAGTGCGGAACGCCACCGCTGTCCGAGCGCAGGTCGGGAAAGACATTGGGCTGGTTCGCGCCCTTGTCGATGGCCGGACAGCCGGTCTCGGTGAGCCAGACCGGTTTCGATTGCGGCACCCAGGCAGTCGCGCTTGCAAGCTCGACCCCGTCGACACGCTCGACATGCGGTTGCGACCAGAAATTCCAGAGGTCCTTCTGGCGGAAGATCCACGGTTTGCCGAGCCCGTCCGTGATCGGGCTGCGCGTCTGCGCCAGGCGCGCCGCATCGTCCGCATAATAGAAGTCGTAGGCCTCGCCTCCCGCGAGGTTGCCGCGCAAGTAAGCGCGATCGTGGATCGTCTCCGACAGCGCCCGGTCGGCATGGTCGGGCGTGTCGCGCCAATCCGACAGCGGCGCGTAATAATCGATCCCCACGGCATCGATGGCCTCATGCGCCCAGAGCGGATCGAGGGGAAAGCGCACCTCCTGCGCGCCGTCATCCACGACATGCGCGCCATACTCGGTCCAGTCGGCGGCGTAGGTGATCGTCGTCGCCTCGCCGAGCAAGGCCCGCACATCGGCCGCGAGGCTCATCAATCCGTCCACCGCCGGATAGACCCCGGACGTCGAGCGCACGCGCGTGAGCCCGCGCAATTCCGATCCGATCAGAAAGGCATCGACGCCGCCCGCCTGCATGGCCAGCGACGCGTAATGCAGAATCATGCGCCGGTAATTCCAGCCGCTGCCGCCACCGCCGGACAGAAAGGCCGCAACCTGCGCGCCCGCTTCGCCTGTGCCGTCCGGCGACCCTTCGACACCGGGCGCCGGAAAACACGTGATCTCGCCACGCCACGGGTAGGCCGGTTGCGGCGCAAAGCCGGTCCAGGGATTGGACAGCGTATTTGTGGAAGGCACGTCCATCATCACGAAGGGATAGAGCGTTACCTTCAGCCCGCGCGCCTTCACCTCCGCGATCAGCCGCCGCACGCTGGCATCGGATGGCGTGCCGCCATAGGCCGCGCGTCCCTCGCTTTGCGAGACGACATAGGCGGCATGGCGCGACAACCCGGCGACGGACCATGTGGCGCCATGCGTGTCCTTGGCGGCATTGTCGACCATCGGCCGGATGCGGCAATGGCCCGCGCGCAGGTCGTCGCCGAACCATGTCACCACAATCGCGAGGCGTTCGAGGTTCGGGCACACCGCCTGCAATTCGTCGAGCGCGGCGATCACATCTGTCTGCGCATAGGAGACGTGACGGTTTTCCGGCGCGGACCGGCCGGGTCCGAGATTGCGCACCACGGCCTGAATGTCGTAACCGAATTCGGTGGCGCCGGGGATGAGCGTGATCGCACGCACCTGGCTTTCGAGACGCCCGACCGGCCGCATCACTTCGAACGACAATTGCGGCATCCGGTTGCCGAAGGCCGCGACCGGCAGCCGCTCGAAGACGACATAGGCGAGCCCGCGATAGGCCGGCGCGTGCCCTGCCCCCTCCTTCGCGACGATGAGAGGATCAGCCTCCTGATCCTCGGTCCCGGTATAGACGCGATAATCGACGCCGGAGAGATCGAACGGCTTGCCATCCGCCCAGACGCGCAAAACCCGGCCAATCGGCCCCTCGCACAGCCCGACCGCGAAATTGGCGAAATACTCATAGGTCGTGGTCGTGGTGGTGACTGTCGGCGAGGCGGCGGACCCGGAACTGCTTTTGCCGCCGCCGCCGCCGCCGCCGCCCGTGGTTTCGGTGCGCGTCCTGACATTCTCGACAAGGGCCGTGGCCCAGATCACCTGACCCGAGAGACGCGCGCGGCCATACACCCGCGGAATGGGCGCGCCTTCCTGCGAGGCCATGACATCGAGATCGCGCAATCGCGGTCCCTCGCGCGTCTGATAGACATGCTGCGCGCCGCCGCCCGTCACCGCGCGGTCGATCAGGCTGCCGGCGACTGCACCGGCCAGCCGGCCGGCCATCGCCCCCGCACCTCCGAACAGCGCACCGCCTGCGGCTGCGCCCGCTCCCGACAGGACAAGAGCTGCCATCATTCAACTCCGGGAAAGCGGAAGACATAGGCGAGACGCCGTTGCCAGAACGGGGCGAAGGCGACTTCGGCCACGGCCGCGCCGTCATGCGCGTGGATCATGTGCGTCGCATCGCTCAGGATCGCGGCATGCTTGGCGACCAGCCCCGCACGCCAGCGGAACAGCAGCACGTCGCCCGGCTGCCGCGCTGCGATATCGACGGCGCGCAGATGCCGCATTCCGGCCTGCGCCAGCGTCTCGATGCACGCCGCTTCCGCCCAGTCGCGCGAATAAGGCGGCACAGGTTCCGGCTCGCGTCCATACAACGAGCGCCAGACCCCGCGCACGAGGCCGAGACAATCGCACCCCACCCCCTGCAACGAAGCCTGGTGCAGATAGGGCGTGCCGATCCAGGCCCGCGCCAGCGCGACGATGTGTGATCCATTCATGTGAATTTTTCCGCTTCACCCATGGAAGTGTCAAAACGCCGCACAATCTTGATGCGCCTGCCCAATGCGAAGGCCGACTGACGCGTTTGCATCGCAATGCGTTCAAGCGATACGGCCCGCTCACTCAACCAAGGCGCGCCATCAATGCGAAATTCACGGGCGGTCATGCGCCAATACGGGTTGCGTCATGTGGCACGCCCGATAGATTGCGTTGTCGTCATTCATTCAGACAGGATTGCTCTCATGCACCCGTCCACCCTTCCGTCCTATGTCACCGATCGCATGATGCAGCGCCGTGGAAAGGTCACGGTGTTCGACAATCTTGAACCGGCACGCACCGCCGTTGTCGTCGTCGACATGCAGAATGTGTTCTGCGAACCGGGCGCGGCCATCGAAGTGCCCGTCGCACGCGAGATCGTACCGAACATCAACCGCCTCGCCGATGCCACACGCACGGCCGGCTCGCTGGTCGCCTGGGTGCAGATGACCATTCCCGACATGAAGGCGTGGCCGGTATTTCTCGACAGCATCGTTGCGCCGGGCCTTGCCCAGCATGTGCTCGACAGCCTGAAGCCTTGAACGCATGGTCACAAGCTGTGGCCGAAGATGGACGCGCGCGAAGGCGATCTGTTTGTGACCAAGAACCGCTTCAGTGCATTCCTGCCGACGGCCTGTGAATTGCCTGCGATCCTGCGCAAGCGGGGCATCGATACGATTCTGGTCACCGGCACGTTGACGAATGTCTGCTGCGAATCGTCAGCACGCGATGCCATGATGCTCGACTTCCGCCCGATCATGGTTGCCGACGCCAATGCCGCCCGCAATGACGACGAGCATATGGCGACCCTGATCACCTTCATTCAGTCCTTCGGCGACGTGCGCAGCACCGACGATGTCATCGGCATGCTCGACGCCGGCAAGAATGCAAGCGCCGCCTGACAGCGATCTCATCACTGGAGATTCCCATGCAGTTTCCCGCACGCTTCTCATCATTCATCCGCCCGGCTGCCGCCGCGCTCCTGCTCTGCGGCATGGCCGGCATATCCTCCGCCAAGGAACTGAAGTTCACTCACTTCGTCTCGCCCCAGCATGTCATGCATGCCGAGGTCTTCGTACCCTGGGCGGAAGAGGTGAAAGCGAAGTCGAACGGCGCGCTGACCATTCGTATCTTTCCCGCCATGCAGCTTGGCGGCACGCCGCCCGGCCTGATCGACCAGATCCGCAACAACATCGCCAATCTTGGCTGGAGCGTCGCCGGCTACAACGCGGCGCAATTCCCCCGCACCATGATGCTGGAATTGCCGGGACTGACCGAATCTCCCAACCACCTCACCCGCATGGCCTATGCGCTGCAGGACCCGTATCTGCAGCCCGACTTCAAGGACGTGCAGCCGCTGGTCTTCTGGAGCAACGACTCGCTCGTCCTCATGACCCGCGACAAGCCGATCCGCACGCTTGAAGACATGAAGGGTATGAAGATCCGTGTGGCGTCTGCCGGTCAGACCGAGCTGATCAAGGCTCTCGGCGGCGTCGCCGTCAGCATGCCGGTCACGCAGATGTATACCGCTCTCGAACGCGGCGTTGTCGATGGCGTGATGCTCGGCGCCTCCGGCATTTTCGACTTCAAGCTCGACGAGGTGGCCCGCTATTTCACGACCAATGTTCCGCTCGGGCGTTCCCCCTTCTACATCGCCATGAATCGCAAGACA
>JAEVZN010000301.1 GCA_023392205.1 Pseudomonadota bacterium | reverse complement strand
TCGTCGGTCATGATCAGCCGCTGATCCGCCCGCCGGAATCGCCGCAGCTCGATTATGAGGGCGAGATCGTGATCGTGATCGGCAAGGAATGCCACCGCATCACCGCCGAGCAGGCCGCCGACCACATCATCGGCTATACGCTGTGCAATGAAGGCACGATCCGCGACTGGGTGCGGCATGCCAAGTACAACGTGACACAGGGCAAGAATTTCGACCGGTCCGGGTCTATCGGTCCGTGGATGGTGACGGCGGACGAAATCCCCTATGGCACGCCGCTGCATCTGACGACCATCGTCAATGGCGAGACCCGGCAGGACGACACCACCGCCAACATGATCTTCGATTTCGGCGCGCTGCTGGCCTACATTACCACGTTCACGACGCTCAAGCCGGGCGACATGATCGTCACCGGAACGCCGACGGGCGCGGGCGCGCGTTTCGATCCGCCGAAATGGCTGCAGCCGGGCGATGTGGTCGAGGTGACGGTTCCGGAGATCGGCACGTTGCGGAACGGCGTGGCCGACGGATTGTGAGAACGCCTCATGCCTGAATTCAAGGACAAGGTCGTTGTCGTCACGGGTGGCAGCCGCGGGATCGGTCGCGGAATTGCGCAGGCGTTCGCGCGCGAGAGCGCGCAAACCGTGATCGCTTCGACCTCGGAGCATAATCTCGCCGAAGCCGCATCCGCCATCGCCGAGACCGGGGGGCCGAAACCGGTCACGGCCGCGCTCGATCTGCGCAAGCTCGAAGACTGCCAGCGGCTGCATGCATTGGTTAAGAAAGGCCTAGGCCGCTGCGATGTGCTGGTCAACAATGCCGGGGCGACGCGGGCGGGAAATTTTCTCGAACTCACCGACGACAACTGGCTGGACGGCTTTGCGCTGAAATTCTTCGGTTGCGTGCGGCTGTCGCGTCTGTTCTGGCCGATGCTGCGCGATGCGCAGGGCGCGGTGGTGAATATCGGCGGCGGCGCCGCGCGCACGCCCAGCGCCGACTTCACCATCGGCGGGTCCTGCAACGCGGCAATGGCGAATTTCAGCAAGGGCCTGTCGCGGCTCGGCATGCGCGACAATGTCAGCGTCAATATCATCCATCCGGGACTGACCGAGACCGACCGCGTGCAGGACCTGTTCGCGCAGCGCGCGACGGCCGCCGGCAAGACCATCGACGAAATCCGCGCACAGGCGATTGCTCGCGACGGCATTCATCGGCTGGCCGAACCCGCCGATGTCGCCGAACTCGCGGTCTTTCTGTGCAGCGCCAGGGGGCGGCATATCCGGGGCGCGGCTATCCCGGTCGATGGCGGATCGACGCCGGGGTTTTATTGATCCGAATAAGTTGATGGGGTGAAACCGCGCCTGCGGTGTTAGCTTTCCATGCCGGCGCACGGTGCGCCTGCAACGGAGGGCGCCATGCTCCAACACAAAAGATTGCCGAAGGTTCTGGTGATTGCGTCCGCCATGGCCGCGATGTTTGCATCGCAGGTCTGGGCGCAGGACAAGCCGCTGCGCGTGCGCGGTGAGGTGCTTGCGATCGACGGACCAGTGATGATCGTGAAGGCGCGCGACGGCGCCGAGATGAAAATCCGGCTGGCCGACAATGTCGCGGTGTCCGGGATCGTCCCCCTCGCCATCGAGGACATCAAGCCGAATTCCTATATCGGCGCATCCTCGTTGCCGCAGGCCGATGGCAGCCAGCGCGCCCTGCACGTGCATGTCTTTCCGGAGGCGATGCGCGGCGTGGCCGAAGGGCATTTTGCATGGGATGCGCAGCCGCGAAGCATGATGACCAATGCCACGGTGGTCGAAACAGTGGCGGGTGTCGACGGGCGCACGATCGCCGTCAAATACAAGGACGGCGAGAAGAAGATCGTGGTGCCGAAAGAAGCGCCGATCGTTATGTATGTGCCGGGCGACCGGTCCGAACTGAAACCCGGCGCGAAGATTTTTATCGTTGCCGCTGTAGCGCAACCGGACGGCACATACACCGCCGCGCGGGTGAATGTCGGTCGCGATGGGTTGACGCCGCCGATGTAACGACGTGTCTGTGCCTTCCCCTTTCAGGGGAGGGAGAAGACTGCGCGCCGCTCACACCTCGCCCGCAATGTGCCGCGTGCGAATGCGGCGCACGATCCACCAGATCATCGCCACCGCGATCGGCACGAAGATGGCGGTGGCAAGCGTCGGATCGACCCGCATACCGGAATCGTGCAGGCCCTTCACGAGATAGCCGAACAGGCCCACGACATAATAGCTGATGGCTGCCACCGACAGGCCTTCCACCGTGGCCTGCAGACGGAGTTGCAGGCGCGTGCGCGCATTCATTGATTTCAGCAGGTCCTGGTTCTGCTGCTCCAGTTCGACATCCACACGCGTACGCAGCAGGTTGGCGGCGCGTGCAAGCTTGCGCGACAGATTGGCCTGCCGTTCTTCCGTCGAAGCGCAGGTGCGAATGGCGGGCGCCATGCGGCGGGCCAGAAACGACGACCAGGTTGGCAGCCCGCCGACCTTGCGCTCGCCGATGATGCGCAATCGTGTCTGCACGATCTCGTCATAGGCGCGGCTGGCGCCGAAGCGGAAAAGGCTTCCGGCCGCTCCCGCTTCAAGTTCGGCGGCGAGTGCGGTGAGTTCGTCGAGCATGCGGCTGTTGTCGGCGAGGTTCGACGCCGCGCGCAATTCCTCGGTCAATTCGGCAAGCCGCTTCTCGATGCGATTGATGGAGGGCGCAAGCTCCTGCGCTTTTGGCAATCCGAGCAGCGCCAGCGTGCGATAGGTTTCCAGCTCGAGCACCCGCTGAACCAGTGCACCGGCGCGTTCGGGTCCGAGCCCGCGATCCAGCACCAGAACACGCACAAAGCCTGCCGCATCGGGCTGGAAGTCGGTTGCGAACACGGCGAGCCCGTCCGAGTTTTCCGCTACCGCAAGGCTCGGCCGATGAAACAGCCGCTCGAGCTCAATGCGTCCGTCCTCGTCGGCCATCATATTGAGATCGATCGCCACCAGCAGCGGACCGGGCTGCGGCACCAGGGACATCGGCTGCGCAAGCGACGAGGCGGAATGATGAAACGGAGACGCCGCCTTTTCGCCCGGAAATTCCCACGTATAGGTGGTGAACTCCGAATGCTGCTCCCAGCGTAATTGCGTGGTGCCGAAGGCGACATGCAGATGCTTGTCGGAAGGGCGGGGCGGCGTCACGCCGCGCCGGGTACAAAGTTCGGTAAGGGCGGCGCGGTCTGCCACCGCGCGCTCGCCCGCGGTATCGAACGCGAAATGCAGGACACGCGCGGGCGTGGCCAGCGCCGTAAAGGGGCGGGCATGGACTTCGCCCAGGATCGCGGCGCGCAGCCGGTGCGGCTGCAAAGTCCTGTCGCCGATGATGACGTCCGAAGTCATGCCGGTCCGGTGATCCTGGTCCGCGTGCTGAGTGACACCTCAGGGATTATGGCCGATACGCCGCATCCTGTCCGCCCGCTTTCGCCTTGCGGGACACATCGATCCCCAACACCCTGATCCGCGAAGCCAAGGTGGTCGGGCGGACATTCAGCAACTCGGCGGCACCACCGCGCCCGGATACCTTGCCGCCGCAGGCATCGAGGGCCGCCTGGATATTTGCGCGGTCGCGCTCGCGGCGCTCGTCGTCGGTGAGTACGCTGGGGCGTGCGTTGCGGCCGTTGCGAGTGCCGTCCCGCGGCATGCCTGCATCCGGCAGATCGATCCTGATGCGCCCGTTGCGCGACAGGATCGCGGCATGTTCGATCACATTCTGCAATTCGCGTACATTGCCGAGCCATGCATAATTGAGAAGCCGCCGTACATCCCCTTCGGTAAGTTTCGGATCGCCGATCTTGAGCTTGCGCGCGGCGGCTTTCAGAAAATGCGCGGCCAGGAGCGGGATGTCGTCGGGCCGGTCGCGCAGCGGCACGGATTCGACCGGAAACACATTCAGCCGGAAATAGAGATCCTCGCGGAAGCGCTTCTGCCGTACATCGAGGCCGAGATCGCGATTGGTGGCGGCGATCACCCGCACATCCACCCGGCGGGTGCGTGCTTCGCCGACCCGCTCGAACTGGCTTTCCTGCAGGACGCGCAAGAGCTTGCCTTGCAATTCGAACGGGATTTCGCCGATCTCGTCCAGGAATAGCGTGCCGCCATCGGCAAGTTCGAAGCGGCCGAGCCGGTCGCGCACCGCGCCCGCAAGCGCGCCCTTGGCATGGCCGAAGAATTCGCTCTCGAACAATTCGCGCGGCACCGCGGCGCAATTCACCCGCACCAGCGGGCGATGGCTGCGGCGGCTGGCATCGTGGATGGCGCGCGCGATCAGCTCCTTGCCGGTGCCGGATTCGCCGGTGATGAGCACGCTGGCATCGGTCGGCGCCACCAGTTCGATCTGCCGCACGGTCTTCTGGATGGCCGCGCTCGCGCCGATGATGCCGCGATGATTGGTCTGCAGGCGGATTTCCTCCTGTAGATATTCGTTGTCCTGTTCAAGCCGCTTGCGTAGCTGTTCGACTTCGGCGAGCGCGGCGCGCAGCTTCTCCTCGGCCTCCTTGCGCTGGGTCACGTCGCGGAACACGATCACAGCGCCGACCACCTGTCCGCGATCGCGGATGGGCGTCGAGGTATATTCGACGAAGAAGCGCGTGCCGTCCTTGCGCCAGAACACTTCGTTGTCGACCTGATGCACCGCGCCGTCGCGGAAGGCCGCATAGATCGGGCAATGCATGGCCGGATAATAGGAGCCGTCGGCATGGGTGTGATGCACCAGCGAATGCATGTCCTTGCCGACCAGCTCCTCGGCGTTCCAGCCGAGCATGCGTTCGGCTGCCGGATTGACGAAAGTGGTCTTGCCGTCGGCATTGACGCCGTACACGCCTTCGCCGGCCGCGCGTAGGATCAACTGGTTCTCGCGCTCGACATCGCGGAAGAAGCGCTCCACCCGCTGCCATTCCTCGATCCCGCCGCGCACATAGAGATCGGCCTCGGTATCGACACTGCGGCGATGCAGCGCTTCCAGATCGGTGAGGGTGAGCAGCACCTGAGCGTCATTGCCGGTCTGCATGGCCGCGCCGGCATATTCCAGGGATAACTCGTGCCCGGCCGCGTGGCGCGGCTTCAGGCCCCGCGTCCAGAACGCGCCTTTGGCGAGCACGGCTTCGGTGAACACAATCAGCGCCGGCATCTGGCCCGGATGCAGGGCGGTAACGGGCATGCCGCGCAGCAGTTCGCGGTCATAGCCGAGCAGGCGGCATGCGGCCGGGTTTGCGTCGACAATGCGGTCCTGCGCCGGCTGGACGATCAGCATGGCTTCGGCGTGAACATCGAAAATGCGCGCGGAATCGGCACCGTTGGAGAGGGCTGCCTGATTTTCCGGCAACGCAGACGGCATCGCAAATTCTCCTGAAAATGCAGCGCAGCATAACATGATTACGAATTCTCGTGAATAACGAATATTCGTAATATGATATGGCTGGTTTTGCTCGCCTTTGCCCGACTGCGTCAGATCGACTGAACGCCTCTCAGGCGACTGGCATCGAAGTTGCTCATCTCTCCGCAAGGGGCGGCGCCGGATATGCCCGGCCATTGCCAGAGCGGTTCCGCACGCTTGTGCGCCAGACGGGAGAGCATCGATGTCCACCTTCGACGACGCCTTCGACCCGAAACGCAGCCTCGGTTCGGGCTGCTCCTGCGGGCGCCATGTCAGTCAGGCCGAGCATGAACGCGACGCCGTGCGGCAATTGCAATGCGAGCCGCTTCCCTCGCAGAGCGACGAGAATCGCTATGAGGGCGTGGTTGCCTCTGCCGTCATGCGCGCCATGTTTCCGCAGGATGTGGCGCGCCGCGCGTTCCTGAAATCGGTCGGCGCCTCCACGGCACTTGCCGCCATCTCGCAATTTTTTCCGCTTTCGACGGCAACGGAAGTGTTCGCGCAGGGCGCGCCGCTGGAGAAGAAGGATCTCAAGGTCGGCTTCATTCCGATCACCTGCGCCACGCCGATCATCATGGCGCAACCGATGGGCTTCTATTCCAAGCACGGCCTCAATGTCGACGTGATCAAGACGGCCGACTGGGCGGTGGTGCGCGACAAGACCATCAACAAGGAATACGACGCGGCGCACATGTTGTCGCCGATGCCGCTGGCCATCACCATGGGCGTGGGTACGAACCCGATCCCCTACACCATGCCGGCGGTGGAGAATATCAACGGCCAGGCGATCACGCTGGCCATGAAGCACAAGGACAAGCGCGATCCGAAATCCTGGAAGGGCTTCAAGTTTGCGGTGCCCTTCGACTATTCGATGCACAATTATCTGCTGCGCTATTACGTCGCCGAAGCCGGGCTGGACCCCGATCAGGATATCCAGATCCGGTCGGTGCCGCCACCGGAAATGGTCGCCAATCTGCGCGCCGACAATATCGACGGCTTCCTCGGACCCGATCCGATGAACCAGCGCGCCGTCTATGACGGCGTCGGCTTCATCCACGTCCTGACCAAGGATATCTGGGAAGGCCATCCCTGCTGCGCCTTCGCGGCATCGAAGGAGTTCGTCACGTCGATGCCGAACACCTATGGCGCGCTGCTGAAATCGATCATCGAAGCCACGGCGTTCGCCCACAAGGCCGAGAACCGCAAGCAGATCGCAGAAGCGATCGCGCCGGCGAATTACCTGAACCAGCCGCAGATCGTGCTGGAGCAGATCCTGACCGGCACCTTTGCCGACGGTCTCGGCAATGTCGTCACGCAGCCGAACCGCGTCGATTTCGATCCGTTCCCCTGGCAGTCCTTTGCGGTCTGGATCATGACCCAGATGAAGCGCTGGGGGCAGGTCAAGGGCGACGTCGACTACAAGGCGGTTGCCGAGCAGGTCTATCTCGCTACAGACACCGGCAAGCTGATGGCCGAGATGGGGCTGACGCCGCCGACCACGACTTACAAGTCGTTCGCGGTGATGGGCAAGACGTTCGATCCCGCCAAGCCCGACGATTACCTCGCGAGCTTCAAGATCAGGAAGGCGTCGTGAGGGTGCTCCCGCATATGGGGAGAAGCAGATGAACTCGCTTCGCCTGCGAGCCGCGCTGGTTTCGATCGTGCTGTTCGCCGCCTTCATGGGCGTCTGGCATCTTGCGACCCGCAGCACCGCTCCGGCCACCAACATGAGCCCGGAATACGCCAAGCTGATGGGGCTGACGGCGACGCAAGGCAAATCGGCGATGCCGGGTCCGCTCGATGTCGGCGCCAAATTGTGGGACCACCTGAAGCGGCCGTTCTACGACAACGGGCCGAACGACAAGGGGCTCGGCATCCAGCTCGCTTATTCGATCGGCCGGGTCGGGCTCGGCTATCTCATCGCAGTCCTCGTCGCGATTCCGCTCGGCTTCCTGATCGGCATGTCGCCACTGATCAGCAGGGCGCTCGACCCGTTCATCCAGGTGCTGAAGCC
>JAEVZN010000245.1 GCA_023392205.1 Pseudomonadota bacterium | reverse complement strand
TGCTGGTCTGCGCGATCGGGACCGCAACATTCTTCGCCTTTCTCGGCGGCGGCCCGCATGTCGTGGTCAGCATCATGGGGATCACATCGGCCGAATATGGCCTGTGGTTCATCCTCACCTCGGGCGGGTTCATGCTCGGCAATTTCTTCACCGCCCGCTCGTCGCAGCGCTTCGGCATCGACTGGATGGTGCATTTCGGCCTGCTCTGGCTGGTCATCGGCGCGGTGGCGACACTCATCACGGTGTCGGTCTGGCCGGATGGCGGGCCGTGGACGATCTTCATTCCGCAATTGCTGATCTCGTTCGGCAATGGCGTGTTCCTGCCGAATTGCGTCGCGGGTGCCGTGAGCGTGCGGCCGCAGGCGGCGGGCACCGCATCCGGACTGACAGGCTTCATGCAGATGGCGCTCGGCGCCGCCGCCGCGCAGGGCATGAGCCATGTTGTCGCCACGGCGACCAGCGGCATGCCGCTGGCGGTCGCGATGCTGATCCTGTCGATCCTGGCTCTGGCGGCCTATTACCTGTTTCTCGGCAAGCGCCCCACCTGACCGCTCCGGCCGTTGAGGTCGCGGCTATTGCCCCTGCACCATGGCCAGCCATTCGTCTTCGCTCAGCACCGCGACGCGATGCGTCTGCGCTTCCTTGAGCTTGGAGCCCGCGCCCGGACCGGCCACGAGGTAATCCGTCTTCTTCGACACCGAGCCCGCCACCTTGGCACCCAGCCGCTCAGCCTGCGCCTTGGCTTCGCTGCGGGTCATTTTCTCCAGCGTGCCGGTAAATACGACGGTCTTCCCGGAAATGGCGGAATCGGATTTGGCCTTCTCCATCGGCTCGACCTCGATCTCGTCGAGCAGTCGGCCGACTGCGTCACGGTTTCGTTCCTCCTTGAAGAACTCCACCACCGCATCGGCCACCACTTCGCCGATCCCGCCGATATTGATCAATTCGCGATAGCCTTCGCTCTCCTTGCCCGCACCGGCCGCCGTCATCCCGTCGAGAAAGGCGTCGATCGTTCCGTAGTGACGCGCCAGCAGCCGTGCATTGGTCTCGCCGATATGACGTATGCCCAGCGCAAAGATCAGCCGGTTCAGCGCGATGCGCCGCCGCTCGGCAATCGCCGCGAACAGGTTGCGCACCGAGGTCTCGCCATAGCCTTCGCGATCTTCCAGCTTCTTTGTCGCGCGGCGGTTGCGCGCTTCCAGCGTGAAGATATCGGCGGGTTCCATCACCAGACCTTCGGCAAAGAAAGCCTGTACCTGCTTCTCGCCAAAC
This sequence comes from Pseudomonadota bacterium, assembly GCA_023392205.1. GTDB lineage: Bacteria > Pseudomonadota > Alphaproteobacteria > Rhizobiales > Xanthobacteraceae > Pseudorhodoplanes. The sequence continues at coordinate 3,989 of JAEVZN010000245.1, read as the reverse complement.
CCCTCGATATCGAACGCATTGCGCGACACGAAATGGCGCAGCCGCTCCACCTGCTGCGCCGGACAGATGAGGCCGCCGGTGCAGCGGCGCACGGCCTCGCCTTCCTCGCGCACCGCATGGCTGGCGCAGACCGGGCAGCGGTCGGGAAACTTGTAGGGCTTCGCGTCTGCCGGCCGTTTGTCCATCACCACGCCGAGCACCTGCGGGATCACATCGCCCGCGCGCTGGATGTTGACGGTATCGCCGATGCGCACATCCTTGCGCGCGATCTCATCCTCGTTATGCAGCGTTGCGTTCTGCACCACCACGCCGCCGACCGTGACCGGTTCGAGCTTGGCGACCGGCGTGAGCGCACCCGTGCGCCCGACCTGGATATCGATATCGCGCACGATGGTGGTGGCCTTTTCAGCCGGGAATTTATGCGCAATGGCCCAGCGCGGCGACCGCGACACGAAGCCGAGCCGCGTCTGCCAGTCGAGACGGTTCAGCTTGTAGACGACGCCGTCGATGTCATAGCCAAGGCTTGCGCGCTTCGCCTCGATCTCGCGGTAGAGCGCCAGCATCTCCACGACGCTGCCGCAAAGCCGGAACAGCGGATTGATCACAAAGCCGCGCTCGCCCAGCCACGCGACCATATCGCTCTGCGTGTCCTGCGGCACGGCACTCATTTCGCCCCAGCCATAGGCGAAGAATTTCAGGTTGCGCGCTGCGGTGATCGAAGCATCCTTCTGGCGCAAGGATCCGGCCGCCGAATTGCGCGGATTGGCATAGACTGGTTCTTCCGCGTCGGCCTGCCGCTTGTTGAGCGCCAGAAAGTCGTCATGCGTCATGTAGACTTCGCCGCGCACCTCGACGACGGCCGGAAGATTGCGGCCCTTCAGCTTCTGCGGAATGTCGTCCAGCGTGCGCACATTGGCGGTGACGTCCTCGCCTTCCATGCCGTCACCGCGCGTGGCGCCGGTGACAAGCGCGCCGTCCTCGTAGCGGAGCGACAGTGAAAGACCGTCGATCTTCGGCTCGGCTGTGAAAGCCGGAGTTGCGTCAAGTTTCAGGAAGCGCACCACGCGCTCCACGAATTCGGTCACATCGCTGTCGGCAAAGGCGTTGTCGAGCGACAGCATTGGCACCGCGTGGCGCACCTTGCCGAAGCGACCCATGGGTGCCGCGCCCACCTTCTGCGAGGGCGAATCCTTGCGGATCAGTTCGGGAAACCGCGCCTCGATCTCGTTGTTGCGCTGGCGCAGCGCGTCGTATTCGGCATCCGAAATCGTCGGCGCATCCTTCTGGTAATAGCGCTTGTCATGCTCGGCGATCAGCTTCGCGAGCCGCTGCAATTCGGCCTCCGCCTGCTCTTCCGTCAGCTTATCGGTGGGCGTGAGAGGGGATGCGCGTTTGGCCATGTGCGGACATTTCTGGGCGGACGTTTCCGGGGAGACGATTTCCGGCAAGGCGCAATAACGCCGCCGCGGGTCTGACGGATAATTCATTCCGTCACGGTGCGAAATGGCATATTCAGCATGCAAGGCGCGGGCAAAGCGCCACCGGGAGCGAGACATGCTGCTTTATCCGCAATCCAGGGACCGGCCGTACCATTTCGGCCCATTTCCGGTCGAATCGCTGCCGGTGGATGCCGGGATCGCCGCTGTGGAAAGCGCCCGGCCGGTCCGTATTGCGGACGCGGGAGCGCGGGACAAGCACGGGCCTCTGTCCGAGGCTGTCGAGCATTACCGGCAGATTTTCGAAGGCTTTGTCGACGGAAAGGTGGCACCGGAACAGGCACCGGTTCCCAACGATCTCCTGCAACGCGCGGTCGAACTTAAAGGTGCAGCCTATTTTCTGGATGCGGCACAGGCCGGCATCTGCGAGGTGCCGGACAACGCCTGGCTCGCCGGCAAGGACCATGCCGCGCATCGTTTCGCCCTTGTGATCGCCGTGGAAAAGCCCCGGCTGCCGGAGCCGGACAATCCAGCCCGCGGCTGGATCGCGCCGGCCACCGATCTGATCGCGGATATGCGCGCGGCCGAGATCGCCGTCTGTCTCGCGGGCCATATCCGCATGATGGGCTTTGCGGCGCGCGCGCATATTGCGGGCAATACGCTGCTCGATCGCGACCGCATGGCCGTGCTGGCAGGGATCGCCGTGCGCGACGCCGACGAGCAGCCTCGCCATCCCTATCTCGGCCGCGATATCGTCTTTGCTGTCGTCTCCACCGATTATGCGCTGCCATCCGACCTTCCGCTGGCACGCGATGTCCTGCGCTCCGGCCTGAAGCGCCGTCTGTCCGTCTGGTGGGGCAAGAACGGCGCGCAATCCGGCCGCGAACGCAATCGCCGCAGGCGCCGTGCAACCCATCTCAGCCGCTATCCGATGGAGCAGGTGAAGCGCATCGACCGGCCGACAACCTTGATCCTGGACGACGAGGTGCCGCGCGTGCCCAAGCGCGCCGCCTTTTTCCAGCGCGCGCTGCATGGCGATCTGGGCGACAAGGCCAAGGCTGAGCGCACCCGTTTCGCCTTCAAGACCCCGCTCTCCTTCAGCATGGTGCAGGTGATTCGCGCGCTGGTGCCGTTTCAGGGAGGCAAGGTTGCCGAAACGGTCACGCCCTGTCCGGACCACGCGGCCAATGCGCGCGCGATCAAGTCCTTGTCCTATGCGCTGGGTGCCGACCTCACGGGCATCTGCGAAACGCCCAATTATGCGTGGTTCTCGCACAAGGAGGACGGCAGCGAACTCAAGCCCTATCACCGCTATTCGGTAGCCATGCTGATCGACCAGGGCTACGACACCATGGAAGGGTCGAGCGGCGACGACTGGATCTCCGGCTCGCAATCCATGCGCGGCTACCTGCGCGGGGCGGTGATTGCCGGCATCATGGCGGAATTCCTGCGCGCGCTCGGTTACGGCGCACGCTCGCAGACCAATGCCGACAGCGACGTGTTGCATATCCCGATCATACTCTGGGCGGGGCTTGGCGAGTTGAGCCGCATCGGCGAACTGGTGCTCAATCCGTTTGTCGGACCGCGATTCAAATCTGTCGTGTTGACCACCGACTTTCCGATGCAGCCGGACAAGCCGATCGATTTCGGCCTTCAGACTTTCTGCGGCAATTGCCTGAAATGCGCGCGGGAATGCCCCTGCGACGCCATTCCGTTCGGCGACAAGGTGATGTTCAACGGCTACGAGATCTGGAAGCCGGATGTCGAACGCTGCACGCGCTACCGGCTCACCAATGCCCGCGGCTCGGCCTGCGGCCGTTGCATGAAGACCTGCCCGATCAACAAGGTGGTCGATGCCGATGGTGCGCTGCTGACGCGCGCGGCAAGCTTCCTCGGCGTCAATGCGATGTGGCTGAAGCCACTCATGGTTCCCATCGCCACTTTCATGGACGACTGGCTCGGCAACGGAAAACGCAACCCGGTCAAGAAATGGTGGTTCGATCAGGAGATCGTGAACGGGCGCGTGGTGCCGGCGAAAGCAACCAACAGCCGCGACATCGATCCGTCGCGCAAACCCGATCCGGCGCAGCAGAAGATGGCCTATTATCCCGCAAGCGCGATGCCGCCGCCGAACGATCCGTCTCCGCTGCCGGTGGATCGCAAGCGGGCGATGGCGGTGAAGGAATTGCTGGAGACGCCGGCCGTTGCCTCAGCCCGTCATGCGGCGGGTGAGAAGCCGCCCGCGCATTATACGCCGACGCCGCGCAAGGACGACGTCGAAGAGAACGCGGCTGCGCTCGGTCCCTATCGATAAGGGAGACGCCCGCTCATCCCGCGGCCTTGATCAGCCGCGCGGCAGCCGCGCGCGCCTCGTCGGTGATCTCGGCACCGGCCAGCATGCGGGCGATTTCCTCGCGCCTGCGATCTTCGGCCACTTCGCTCACGCGGGTCGCGACGCGCTTGCCGCGCTCCAGCGCATCCTTGGCGATGACGAAATGACGGTCGGCGCGCGCCGCGACCTGCGGCGCATGCGTGACCGCAATGGCCTGCACG